>NZ_JBHVRT010000001.1:0-224425 GCF_042885555.1 Kitasatospora sp. NPDC058048
TTTACACCCCCCCCCCGGGGGCCGCCCCCCCCCCCCCCCCTCCGCCCCCCCCGCCCCCGGGGCCCCCCCCCCCCCCCCCCGGCCGGGGGGGGGCCGGCCCCCCGGGGCGGCCCCCCGCCCCCCGACTGCTGTTCCAGGCAGGGGAGTTGGCCACAGAACGCCGAGGGCCGCAGGAGTCGGGGACTCCTGCGGCCCTCGGCGCACGGCCGGACGGGGGTCGTCGCCCGGTCAGGCGGTGCGGTCCAGGTCGCCGCGCAGCACCGGGTGGGCGAAGGGGGTGCCGTCCGCGTAGCGGGCCAGCTCGTCCGCCGCCGCGGCCGCCATCCGCCGCAGTTCGCCGCCGAGCGAGCCGGCGACGTGCGGGGTGAGCAGGACGTTGGGCAGGTCGTAGAGCGGCGAGTCGGCGGGCAGCACCTCCGGGACGGTGACGTCCAGGACCGCGTGGAGGCGGCCCGAGACCAGCTCCTCGACCAGGGCGTCCTGGTCGATCAGCGAGCCGCGGGAGGTGTTCACCAGCGTCGCCCCGTCGCGCATCAGGGCGAGCCTGCGGCGGTCGATCATGTGCCGGGTGCCGGGCAGTTCGGGCGCGTGCACGCTCACCACGTCGCTGAGCCCGCACAGTTCGTCGAGCGTCACCGAGCGGGCGCCCAGCGCGGCCGCCTCGGCCTCGTCCACGTACGGGTCGTGGAGCAGCAGCTCCAGGTCGAAGGGGCGGAGCAGTTCGAGGACCCGCCGACCGATCCGGGAGGCGCCGACGATGCCCGTGGTGCGCCGGTAGTTGCCGGCTCCGGGGTAGGCGGCCTGCCAGTCGTGCGGGGCCCGCCGTTCGCGGTAGTCGGCGCTGAGCCTCAGCACCTGCTTGTTGGCGAACAGCACGTTGGCGACGGTGTACTCGGCGACGGGCAGGGCGTTGGCCCAGGCGGCCGAGGAGACCTTTATGCCGCGCTCCCAGCAGGCGTCGGTGACATGGTGCTTGACCGATCCGGCGGCGTGGACGACGGCGCGCAGCCGGGGCGCGGCGGCGAGGACGGCCTCGTCGAGCGGGGGGCAGCCCCAGCTGCTGACGATCACCTCGGTCTCGGCGAGGACGGCGGCCGCCTCGGGGCCGGTGAAGTCGTCGACGACGAACACCGGGTCGAGTCGGGCGAGGGTGGTGAGCCGCTCCATGGTCTCGTCGTCGACCAGCCGGTCGACGAGGTCCGGGGTCATGGCCAGCAGGGCGCGCGGGCGCCGGCGCGGCGCGTCGGGTGAACTCCCGTTCGCAGCGGTCGGGTTCGGCGGATTGGACACGTGGTTCTCCGGCGCGGTCGTGGAGTTGGCGGTCTGGTGGGTCACTTGACGCTTCCCGCGGTCAGTCCGGCCTTCCAGTGGCGCTGGAGGGCGACGAACGCGACGACCAGCGGCACGACGGCCAGCAGCGAACCGGTGACGACCAGCGGGTAGAACTCGGGGAACGCGTGGGTCTGGGTGTTCCACGCGTAGAGGCCGAGGCTGACCGGGAAGAGCCGGTTGTCGGAGAGCATCACCAGCGGCAGGAAGAAGTTGTTCCAGATCGCGGTGAACTGGAACAGGAACACCGTGACGAAGCCGGGCATGACCATCCTGAGCCCGATCGACCAGAAGGCGCGCAGTTCGCCCGCGCCGTCCGTGCGGGCGGCCTCCAGCACCTCGCCGGGGATGTAGCCGGCGCAGAACACCCGGGCGAGGTAGACGCCGAAGGGGTTCACCAGGGAGGGCAGGAAGACCGCCCAGAAGGTGTTGGCGAGGCCGAGTTCGGAGGCGAGCAGGTACATCGGCAGGGCCAGGGCCGTGGTCGGCACCAGCACGCCGAGCAGGACCAGCCCGAACAGCTTCTCCTTGCCGGGGAAGGCGTACACGTGGAAGGCGTAGCCGGCGCCGACGCAGACGAGGGCGCAGAGCAGGGCCCCGACGCCCGCGTAGAGCAGCGAGTTGAGGTACCAGCGGAAGTAGATGCCGTCGCCGGTGGTGGCGAGGGCGTGCAGGTTGGCGCCGAGGTTCCAGTTGGACGGGGTGAGGCCGTGGCCGCCGAGGAGGTCGCCGGTGTTCTTGGCGGCGGCGGTGAGCAGCCAGCCGAGCGGCAGCAGCGTGTAGGCGGACGCCAGCACGAGGGCGCCGTTGACGGCGGCCCTGGACAGCGTCCAGGGGGTGCGCGGGGTGCGGTCGCGGCCGGTCCGGGGGGCGCGCGGGCGCGGGCGGGTGTCGCGTTCGGGGGCGAGGGTGGTCATGCCGAGTCCTCCGTCCGGCGGGCGGGGCGGGTGCGGGTCGCCCAGGTGACGAGGAAGGACAGGACGGCCGCGGTGATGGCGAGCAGCACCGAGGAGGCGGCGGCGAGGCCGTAGTCGCCGCGGTCGAAGGCGGCGGTGTAGGCGTACATGTTGGGGGTCCAGGTGCTGATGACGCCGGGTGAGGCGCCGTGCAGGATCATCGGTTCGGTGAACAGTTGGAGGGATCCGATCACGGTGAACAGGCCGACCATCACGATCGAGGCGCGGATCAGCGGGATCTTGATGCTGAGGACGGTGCGCAGCGGGCCGGCGCCGTCCACGATCGCGGCCTCCAGCACCTCGCGGGGGACGGCCTGGAGCGCGGCGTAGAAGATGACGGTGTTGTAGCCGACCCACTCCCAGAGCGCGATGTTGACCACGGCGGGCAGCGGGTTGCCGAGCAGGTCGGGGCTGCTCCCGGCGGAGTTCAACACCTCGATGACCGGGCTGATGCCGGGGGTGTACAGGTACATCCAGATCAGGGCGGCGATGATGCCGGGCACCGCGTGCGGCAGGAACAGCGCGAGCTGGAAGAAGCGGCGGGCGCGGGCCAGCGTGGAGTCCAGGAGCAGCGCGAGCGCCAGGGACAGGCCGACCATCAGCGGGATGTACAGCAGGCAGTACAGGGCCGTGGTCCCGAAGCCGTCGAGGAAGGCCGGGTCGCCGAGGGCGCGGGTGTAGTTGCCGAGGCCGGTGAAGACCGTCTCGACGCCGCCGAAGCCGAGGCCGGAGCGGTGCTCCGTGTAGAGGCTGAGGTAGACGGCGTACCCGATCGGGACGAGCGTGCAGGCGGTGAAGAGGATCAGGAACGGCGCCAGGAGCACGGCCGGCGCGCCGTACCGGCCGGACCGGCGCCGCCCGCCGGTGGGGCGGGCGGGCGCGGTGCGGACGGCGCGGTCGGTCGGGGCGGTGGTCACTGGGCGACCTTGATTCCGCGGTTCTTCAGCTCGGCGACGGTGGCCTGCTGCGCGGCGTCCACGGCGGACTGGACGGTGCCGCCCTGGGTGAGCTTTCCGAAGGCGTCCTTGAGGGAGGTGTTGGTGGCGCCCATGGCCGGGCCCCACTGCCAGCCGGGCTTGATGGACTTGGCGGCGTCGGCGTAGATCGCGTAGACGTCCTGGCCGCCGTAGAAGTCCGTCTTGAAAGCGGCCTGGGCGACGGACACCAGGGCCGGGGCGGCCGGGTAGGCCGAGGAGGTGCCGGAGGCGATGCGGGCGTTGAAGCCCTCGGGCGTGCTGGTGGCCCAGGTGGCGAACTCCACCGCGGCCTTGGCCTTCTTGCTGTTCTTGGAGACCGCGAAGGTGGTGCCGCCGACCATGCCGCTGGCGGGGTTGCCGTCCCAGGTGGGGACGGGGGCGACGGCCCACTTGCCGGAGGCGTCGGGGACGGTGCCCTTGAGCACGCCGCCGCCCCAGGAGGCGCCGAGGTAGCCGGCCGTCTCGCCCTTCTGCAGGGAGGCCGTCCACTGCTGGCTGAAGGACGGCATGACCCGGACGAGGTCGTCGTTGATCAGCTGCTGCCAGTAGTCGCCGACCTTCCTGCTCTCCGGGCCGGTGGCGTCGACCTTCCAGGCGTCGCCCGAGCTCTTGAACCAGTGGGCGTCGGCCTGCCAGGCCATGGCCTCGAAGGTGGTCGGGTCGTCGGGGAAGAAGGTGGCGATCCGGGCGTCCGGCTGGGCCTCCTTCAGCTTCCGGGCGGCGGTGCGGAATTCGTCCCAGGTCTTCGGCGCGGTGATGCCGGCCTTGTCGAAGAGGTCCTTGCGGTAGTAGAAGGCCTGCGGGGAGGCGTCCAGCGGCAGGGCCCAGGTGGTGCCGCCGAGGGTGGTCAGCTCCAGGGCCTGGTTCAGGTACTTGGCCTTGACGCCGTCCGTGACGAGCTTGCCGATGTCCTGCACGGCGCCCTGGCTGACGAAGTCCGGCAGCTGCGAGTACTCGACGTTGAACACGTCGGGCGCGTTGCCCGCCTTGACCGCGTTGGAGATCTTGGCGTAGCCGCCGGCGACGCCGGAGGGGATCTCCTCGTAGGTCACCTGGATGTTCGGGTGGGTGGCGTTGAAGGCGGCCACGACCTCCTTGGTGCCCTTGGCCCAGCCCCAGAAGGTGAGGGCGACGGGCTTGCCGTCCTCGGCGCCACCGCTCGACGAGTCGCTGCCGCAGGCCGCGAGGGACGTCATGCCGAGGGCGGACGCGACGAGGGCGGCGGCCAGACGGGGGGCTCTGCGGACACGGGTGGGGGTGGTGGACATGGCTCGTCTCCCGGTGGAGGGGGTGTGCGGGGTGGGGCCATCCTGTGACCGCGCTTCGATCGAAGTCAAGGGTTCTGGATCAAATGATCCGCTTCGATCTGGCATACCTCGCAATGTTCGGGCTTCTTTACGGGAAAGCACCCTTTCCGTGATGTTTTCCCCTGTCATCTCGGATCATTTGATCAATATCATGGACGATCGATCTGGGTTCTGCCCGGATCCGATCCCCCGCCACCGACCGAGGAGCCCCGGCATGCCCCCGATCGAGCTACCCCCCGAAGACCGCTCGCTCAGCCCCCTCACCGGCTGGACCAGGGCCCACTGGGAGGCCGCCGCGGACGGCCTGCTGGCCGCCGTCCGCCGCCACGCGGGCCCCGAACACGCCCTGATCGCACTGCCCGGCGACCGCCCCAGCTGGTCGGGGCCCCGCTCGGACGGGCTGGAGGGGTACGCCCGGACGTTCCTGCTGGCCGCCCTCCGCGTCGCGGGCGCCCGAGGCGACGACCCCCACGGACTGCTCCCGGCCTACGCCGAAGGGCTCGCCGCCGGCACCCGCCGCCCCACCGCCGAACGCGACCTCACCGACGCCGACCCGGTCTCCTGGCCGGTGATCACCGACCGGGGCCAGGCCATGGTCGAGGCCGCCTCGATCGCCCTGGCCCTGCGGATCACCCGCCCCTGGCTCTGGGACCGCCTGGACGAGGACGTACGCGCCCGGGCCGGTGCCTGGCTGGCCCAGGCCCTCCACCGGGCCCCGGTGGACAACAACTGGTGGCTCTTCCCGCTGACCGTGGGCGGCTTCCTCGCCGAGGCGGGCATCGACACCGCGGCCGCGGAGCGGGCCGTGGAACGCGGCCTGGCGAGGATCGAGACCTGGTACCGGGGCGACGGCTGGTACACCGACGGACGCCCGCGCGCCTTCGACCACTACAACGGCTGGGCCTTCCACCTCTACCCCGTCCTCCACGCCCACCTGGGCGGCGACCGGCACCTGCTCGACCTGTACGGCGGCCGGCTCGCCGCCCACCTCGACGCCTGCGCGCACGCCTTCGGCGCCGACGGCGCCCCCGTCCACCAGGGCCGCTCGCTCACCTACCGCTTCGCCGCCGCGGCCCCGCTGTGGGCCGGAGCGCTCTGCGGGAACACCCCGCTGGCCGCGGGCACCACCCGCCGCCTCGCCTCCGGCGCCCTGCGGTACTTCCTCGACCGCGGCGCGCTCGACGCCGAGGGCCTGCTCACCTCCGGCTGGCACGGGCCGTACCCGCCGATGGTCCAGCCGTACTCCGGGCCCGCCTCCCCGTACTGGGCGGCCAAGGGCTTCCTCGGACTGCTGCTGCCGCCGGAGCACCCGGTCTGGACGGCCGTCGAACAGCCCGGACCCGCCGAACTCGGCGACGCCGTCCGGCCGCTCCCCCGGCCCGGCCTGCTGATCCAGTCCACCGCCGCCGACGGCCTCGTCCGGCTGCACAACCACGGCAGCGACGACCAGCCCGCGGACGAGGTGCTGCCCGACGACCCGCTCTACGCGCGCCTCGCCCACTCCACCGCGACCGGCCCGGTCCTGGACGGACCGCCGGACAACCACCTCGGCCTGGTGGTCGGCGGCACGCTCACCGAGCGCGGCCGGATCCGGCCGCTCGGCGCCGGCGACGGCTGGGCCGCCTCCGAGCACCGGCCCCGGGCGGGCGGCGCGGAACTCCCCGGGGTCGTCGTGACCTCGCTCGTCCTCGCCGCCGGGGCCGAGGAGGTGCACGCCCACCTGGTCTCCGGGGCCGAGCCGGGCACCGAGGTCCGGCACAGCGGCTGGGCGGTCGCCGGGGACTCCGTCGAGACCGCCGTGGACGGGCCGCTCGCCACCGCCACCGCCACCGGGCCGGACGGCCTGCCGCTCGTCTCGCTGCTGCGCTGCGCGAGCGGCTTCACCAGCGCCGGCACCGACCCGCTGCCCTCGGGCACCGCGTTCGGCGCCGTCGGCGCGGTACCCCGGGTCACCGGGCGGACCGCCGACGCGGCCGCGCTGTTCGTCAGCACCGCACGGCTCGCCCGGGGCCCGGTGCGGCCGCCCCGCGCGGCCGTCGAGGTCCGCACCGAACCGGCCCCGCGGGGCCACCTGCTCCACGTCCGCTGGCCGGACGGCGGGCGGCACACCGCCCTGCTCGCCACCGGCTCCGTCACCGTCCGCCGGGAGGACTGACCACCGTGCGACTCGCCCTCTCCACCCTGGGCCTGCCCGGCCGCCCGCTCACCGACGTCCTCCGGCTGGCCGCCGAACACCACTGGCAGGGACTCGAACTGCGGTGCGCGCCCGGCGAACCGGTGCACCCCGACCTGACGGCCGGGGAACGGCGAAGCGCCCGGCGGGAGTTCACCGCCCACGGGATCACCCCGCTCGCCGTGGCCTGCTACCTCGGCGTCGCCGCTCCGGGCGACGACGACCGGCTGGCCGCCGCCCTGGCCGACCACCTGCGGCTGACCGCCGACCTCGGGGCGCGCCATCTGCGCGTCTTCCCGCACGGCGCGCGGTCCGCGCCGGGCGAGGACGACCGGCGGGCCGCCCGGCGGCTGGCCGCCGCGGCCGACACCGCCCGCTCCCTCGGCGTCCGCATCCTGCTGGAGACCCACGACTCGCACCGCTCCGGGCGCGACGTGGCGCGCGTGCTCGACCTGGTCGGGCATCCGGCCGTCGGCGCGCTGTGGGACCTGCTGCACACCCGGCTGGCCGGCGAGAGCCCGGCGCAGAGCCTGGCCGCGCTCGCGCCCCACCTCGGCTACGTCCAGGTCAAGGACGTCGCGAGCGACGACGACCTCACGCCGCTCGCGCTCGGGGCGGGCGTGCTGCCGATCGCCGAGTGCGTGCGCGCCCTGCCGGCGGACTGCTGGGTGTCCTGGGAGTACGAGGCGCCCTGGTACCCGGCCGCCGCCCCGCTGCCCGGGCTGCTGGGCCCCGGCGCGGCCTACCTCGCCCGGCTCGCGGCCTGAGACCGGGGCGGGCCGGGCGGGCGCGGGCCGGGCGGGGGCGGGCCGGGCGGCGCGGCCGGGACGCCCCGGGGCACCGCCCGGCCGCGCCTCAGCCGGCCGAGCCCGCGCCCCCGCAGGAGGTGCGGATCTCCAGTGAGGGCAGCAGTTCGAGGCGGTGCACAGGCAGCGAGCCGCCGAGGTCCAGGCGGCGCAGCAGCAGCTCCACGGCGGCCGCGCCCACGGCCCGCTTCGGCGGCGCGACAGCGGTCAGCGGCGGCGCGGCGAGGGCCGCGAACACGTCGTCGTACGCGATCAGCGCCACGTCGTCCGGCACCTGGAGGCCCCGGGCCCGCAGCAGCGGCGGCAGCTGGATGGCGTCCTGGTCGTTGTGGACCAGCACGGCCCGCACGCCCCGGGCGGCGGCCTCGGCGATCCGCTCGGCGACGGCCTCGGAGTCGACGCCGGGGCGGCGGATGTCGATCACCGGCTGCGGCTCCAGCCCCAGCAGCGCCGTCCCCTCGGCGTAGCCGGCCCGGACCTGGTGCGCCGTCCAGGTGTCCTCCCGGGCGACCAGCAGCACCGAGCCGTGCCCGAGCGAGACCAGGTGGCGCAGCGCCAGCAGGACGCCGTGCCGGTGGTCCGAGCCGACGGAGTCCAGCGGCGCGCCCTCGCCGTCGGCGGGCGGGCGGCGCTCGACGAGCACGGCGGGCACCGGGAGCCCCCCGGTCCACAGCCGGTCCTCGCCGCCGGCCGGACGCCAGTTGGGGGTCAGGAGCAGGCCGTCCACCCCGGAGTCGAGCAGCTGCCCGACCTGGGCGCGGTCGTCGGCCGACTCGTACGGGGCGATGGCGAGCACCAGGCGCGCACCGGCGTCCGCGGCGGCCGAGCGGGCGCCGCCGACCACCTCGTCGAAGTACGAGCCGACGGTGGGGACGAGCATGCCCAGGACCCGGTCGGCGCCCTCGGCCGCGGTGGGTTTGGCACGCGGCAGCGAGACCGCGCCGTGCGAGCGCTGCAGCAGCCCGTCGTCGGCGAGCACCGCCACGTCGCGGCGGACGGTGACGGCCGAGAGGCCCATCCGGGCGGCGAGGTCCACCACGCGTACCGTCCTGAGGTCGCGCACGACCTCGAGGATCCGGGACCGACGCTCCTCGGCCGTGATGGTCATGGCTTCCTCCTGCGTGCCCCGTGCCCCGTGCCGCACGGCATCTGATCAATCTGGCTCGTTCAATCGAAATTCGATCGAACGAACACAGATGCGCCGAGTCGATCAGAACTACCGTACCGGTCGGCCGATCGGCCGGTCAGGCCATCCCGCGTTCCCGGCCTGCGAAAACCCCGACCGAACCGCCCGGACCGCCCGCACCGCCCGCTCACCGGGCGTCCGGCGCCGTCGCCCGGCCGGCCGCTCCCCCGGTCACCGGTCCCGCAAAGGCGCCGCCCCGGTACTCCCCCGCAGCACGACCTCGGTCGGCAGGGCCAGCCGGACCGGCCGCCCGCCCCCGTCGGACTCCAGCGCCAGGGTGACGGCACTCGCGCCGAGCCGCTCCAGCGGCATCCGCACCGTCGAGAGCGCCGGCGCCACGTCCGCGGCGAACGGGATGTCGTCGAAGCCGGCCACGGACATCCGGCCGGGCACGTCGACCCCCCGCGCGCGCAGTTCGCCCAGCGCACCGATCGCGCAGACGTCGGACAGCGCCAGCACGGCGGTCGGCCACTCGGCCTGCGGGCGGTCGAGCAGCCGCCGCACCGCTTCGCGTCCCCCGTCACGGGTGAACTCCACGTGCTGGACGGCCCCTTCGGCCGGCTCGACGCCCGCCTCGGCGAGCGCCTCGCGCACCCCGGCGAGCCGCTCCATCGGGACCCGCAGCCGCTCCGGCCCGGTGATCACCGCGAACTCGCGGTGCCCCAGGCCGAGCAGAGCCCGGGTCAGGTCGGCCGCGCCCCCGCGGTTGTCCGGCAGGACGGCGTCGTAGCCGGGGCCGTGGTCGGTGATGGTGGCGATCCGTCCGCCGTCCGCCCGGTAGTCGGCGAGCGCCGCGTCGACGGCCCGGACGGCGGCCGGGTCGGTGTGGGCGGAGCCGGCCAGGACGATGGCCCGCACGCGCTGGCCGTGCAGCATGCGGACGCCCCGCACCTGCGTCTCCGGCTCCCCGTCCGTGTTGATCACCAGCGGGAGCAGCCCGGCCCGCCCGGCGGCGTCGGAGACCCCGCGGGCGATGGCCGCGAAGTACGGGTCGGCCACGTCGTGCAGGAGCACGCCGACGTTGGCCGTGGCGGCCCGGGCGAGCGCCTGGGCGGGAGCGTTCGGCAGGTATCCGAGGGCGTCGGCGCTGGCCCGGACCTTCGCGGCCAGTTCCCCGCCGACCGTCCGGGCCGAGCCGTTGAGCGCCCGGGAGGCCGTCGCGAGCGAGACCCCTGCGTGACGGGCGACCTCACTGAGGGTGACACCCATCGACCGTTCCCCGCTTTCCTCCGCCACCTGCATTGACGTGCGAAGCATATCTCCATAACCTCCGGGAAAGCGCTTTCCCCTTGCCGGCACCGACCGCACAGGACGCAGAGGACCACGCATGACCCAGAGAGTGACGCAGCGAGTGATCGGCGTCGTGATGAACGGCGTCACCGGCCGGATGGGCTACCGCCAGCACCTGGTGCGCTCGATCCTGGCCATCCGCGAACAGGGCGGACTCGCCCTGGAGGGCGGCGACACGCTGTGGCCCGAGCCGATCCTGGTCGGCCGCGACGCCCGCAAGCTCAGGGAACTGGCGGACCGCCACGGCCTGACGCACTGGACCACCTCGCTGGACGAGGCACTGGCCCACCCGCTCGCCGAGATCTACTTCGACGCCCAGATCACCCGGGCCCGCGAGCCGGCCCTGCGCGCCGCCATCGCGGCCCGCAAGCACGTCTACACCGAGAAGCCGACCGCGGAGTCCCTCGACGCCGCACTCGAACTGGCCCGGCTGGCCCGGGAGGCCGGGGTGTGCAACGGCGCCGTGCAGGACAAGCTCTTCCTGCCCGGCCTGCTCAAGCTCAAGCGACTGGTGGACGGCGGCTTCTTCGGCCGCATCCTGTCGGTGCGCGGCGAGTTCGGCTACTGGGTGTTCGAGGGCGACTGGCAGGACGCGCAGCGCCCCTCCTGGAACTACCGCGCCCAGGACGGCGGCGGCATGATCCTCGACATGTTCCCGCACTGGCGGTACGTGCTGGACCAGATCGTCGCGCCCGTCCGCTCGGTGTACGCGCACACCGCCACCCACATTCCCGAGCGGGTCGACGAGCAGGGCCGGACCTACCCGGCGACGGCCGACGACGCCGCCTACGGCGTCTTCGAGCTGGAGGGCGGGATCACCGCCCAGATCAACTCCTCCTGGGCCGTCCGGGTCGACCGCGACGAGCTGGTGGAGTTCCAGGTCGACGGCACCGAGGGCAGCGCCGTCGCCGGGCTGCGCAACTGCCGGATCCAGCACCGGGCCACCACCCCGAAGCCGGTGTGGAACCCGGACCTGCCGGCCACCGAGCGGTTCCGCGAGCAGTGGCAGCAGGTCCCGGACAACGGCGAGTTCGACAACGGCTTCAAGGCCCAGTGGGAGCTCTTCCTGCGACACGTCGTCACCGGCTCCCCGTACACCTGGGACCTGCTGGAGGGCGCCAAGGGCGTCCAGCTGGCCGAACTCGGCCTGCGCTCCGCCCGCGAGGGCCGCCGCCTGAGCGTTCCCGAGCTGGAGATCCGATGACCGAGCTGAACCTTCCCGGCCACGGCCGCCACCGGCTGAGCACCCCCGAGCCGCTGGAGATCCCGGCGCACCCGCCGAAGGAGCGCACGGCCTTCGCCGCCGCGCACGTCGTCGCCGACCCGCTCGGCGGCAACGCCCCCGGCGCCCCGGCCGCCGTCGACTGGGACGCCACCCTCGCCTTCCGCCACCACCTCTGGTCCCTCGGCCTCGGCGTCGCCGACGCCATGGACACCGCCCAGCGCGGCATGGGCCTGGACTGGGCCGCCACCCGGGAGCTGATCCTCCGCTCCGGCGCGGAGGCCCGCGCCGTCGGCGGCCGGCTCGCCTGCGGCGTCGGCACGGACCAGCTCACCGGCCCGGCCGCGGGCCTCGCCGACATCACGGCCGCCTACGAGGAGCAGCTCGCGGTGGTCGAGGAGGCCGGTGCGCAGCCCGTGCTGATGGCCAGCCGCGCCCTGGCCGCGCGGGCCCGCGGGCCGGAGGACTACCTCCGGGTCTACGGCCGGCTGATCGCCCAGGCCGGTCGGCCGGTGATCCTGCACTGGCTCGGCGAGATGTTCGACCCGGCGCTGGCCGGCTACTGGGGCTCCGCCGACCTGGACACGGCCACCGGGACGGTGCTCGCGCTGATCCGGGAGCACCGCGCCGGCATCGACGGCATCAAGGTCTCCCTGCTCGACGCCGAGCGGGAGATCGCCCTGCGCCGCGCCCTGCCCGAGGGCGTCCGGCTCTACACCGGTGACGACTTCGACTACCCGCGGCTCGTCCGCGGCGACGAACTCGGCCACAGCCACGCGCTGCTGGGCGTCTTCGACCCGATCGCCACCCGCGCCGCGGCCGCGCTGCACGCCCTGGACGCCGGCGACCTCGACCGGTACGACGCACTGCTCGCCCCCACCCTCCCGCTGGCCCGCCACCTGTTCGCGGCGCCGACGTACCACTACAAGACGGGCATCGTGTTCCTCGCCTGGCTGGCCGGCCACCAGAGCCACTTCACCATGGTCGGCGGGGCGCAGAGCGGCCGTTCCGTCGTCCACCTGGTGGAGCTGTTCCGGCTGGCGGACGCCGCCGGGGTGCTGCCCGATCCGGAGCTGGCGGCGCACCGGATGCGGCGGTTCCTCGCGGTGGCGGGGGTGGAGGCGTGAACCGGCTCTCGCTGAACCAGATCACCACCAAGGGCTGGAGCCTGCCGGAGGCGGTGCGCGGCTGCGCGGCGGCCGGCGTCCCGGCGATCGGGCTCTGGCGCGACAAGGTGGAGGAGGTCGGCGTCGGGTCCGCGGCCAAGCTGGTCCGCGAGGCGGGACTGGCCGTCAGCAGCCTGTGCCGGGGCGGCTTCCTCACCGCCGAGGGGCCGGACGCCCACCGGGCGGCGCTCGCCGACAACCTCCGTGCCCTGGAGGAGGCGGCCGAACTCGGCACCGACACCCTGGTGATGGTCGTCGGCGGGGTGCCCGCGGGCAGCCGCGACCTGGCCGGAGCCCGGGAGCGGGTCGCCGAGCGGCTGGCCGAACTCGCCCCGTACGCCGGTGACCTGGGCGTACGGCTGGCGATCGAACCGCTGCACCCGATGTTCTGCGCCGACCGGGCCGTGGTCTCCACCCTCGGCCAGGCCCTCGACCTGGCCGAGCGCCACCCCGTCGAGCAGGTCGGCGTCGTCGTCGACAGCTACCACGTGTGGTGGGACCCGGACCTCGCCGCGCAGGTCGCCCGGGCGGGCGCCCGGATCGCCTCGTACCAGGTCTGCGACTGGACGCTTCCGCTGCCCGCCGACGCCCTGCTCGGCCGGGGCCACGTGGGCGACGGCCACATCGACTTCGGGGCGCTGACGGCCATGGTCACGGCCGCCGGCTACACCGGCTGGATCGAGACCGAGATCTTCAACCAGGAGATCTGGGACACCCCCGGGGAGCAGACCCTCGCGACGGTGGTCGAGCGCCACCGGGCCCACGTGGCGGGCGCATGAGGGTCGTTCTCGCCCCGGACTCCTTCAAGGGGACGGTCACGGCGACCGACGCCGCCCGGGCGCTGGCCGACGGCTGGCGCTCGGTGCGGCCGGGCGACGAGCTGATCGCGCGTCCGATGGCCGACGGCGGCGAGGGCACCATCGCCGCCGTCGCGGCCGCCCTGCCCGGCACCACCGAGCACGAGGTCCCCGGCTGCACCGGCCCCGACGGGCGGCCGGTCACCGGGCGGTACGCCCTCCTGCCCGACGGCACCGCGCTGGTGGAACTCGCCGTCGCCAGCGGACTGCCCCTGATGTCCCGCCCCGCACCGCTCACCGCGACCACGCGGGGCACCGGCGAGACCGTCGCGGCGGCCCTCGACGCGGGCGCGCGCCGGCTGGCGGTCGCCCTCGGCGGCTCCGCCTCCACCGACGGCGGCAGCGGCCTGCTCGCGGCGCTCGGCCTGCGGCTGACCGACGCGCGGGGCCGGGAGCTCCCCGACGGCGGCGGAGCCCTGCCGCGGGCCCACCGGGTCGACGTCACGGGCCTGCGCCCGGCGCCGCCCGGGGGTGTGGTGCTGCTCACCGATGTCACGAATCCGCTGCTCGGCCCGGACGGCGCCGCCGCCGTCTACGGCCCGCAGAAGGGCGCGGACCCGAGCGAGGTCGCCCTGCTCGACCAGGGCCTCACCCGGCTCGCCGCGCTCCTCGGCGCGGACCCGGCGCGGCCCGGCACCGGCGCGGCGGGCGGCACCGCCTACGGCCTCGCGGCCGCCTGGGGCGCCGTCATCCGCCCCGGCGCCGCCGCCGTCGCCGACCTCCTCCGCCTCGACCGGGACATCGCCGCGGCGGATCTGGTGATCACCGGTGAGGGCCGGTACGACGCGACCAGCCTGCGCGGCAAGGCGGTCGGCGAGGTCCTCGCCCGGGCCGCCCGGGCCGGCGTCCCCGCCCGGATCGTCGCGGGCGAGTCGGCCGACGACCGGGTGCTCACCCTCGCCGCGCTCGCGGGCGGCCCGGCCTCCGCCCGGGAGCACGCCCGCCTGTGGCTGGTCCGCGCCGGCGCCCGTCTCGCCCACAGCGCGGCGGGCTGAACTCCCGCCGTCCGGGGCCCGGTCCCCCCGCGCTCGGCGCGGACCGGGCCGCCCGGGTCACCCGCCCGGCACCACGTTCGCCGGCGGCAGGCCCTCGAAGAAGGCCACCGCCTCCGCCCGCCAGTGCGGGCGCCAGCTCTCGGCCTCGGCGCGGGCCGCCTCGGCGCAGCGGCGCATGTCGGAGCGGAGCTTCCGGTCCACGCCCAGCCGTCGGGCCAGCTCGCGGACCTGTTCGACCGCGTCGGCCGGGCAGTGCGGGTCGCCGAGCGCGGACTCCACCACGGCCCGCTGCGCCTCGTCCGCGCGGGCGAGCAGGGCGCTCACGGCGTAGCTGCGGCGTCCCGCGCGGAGGTCGGCGCCGGTGGACTTGCCGGTGGCGTCCTCGTCGCCGAACAGGTCGAGGTAGTCGTCGCGCAGCTGGCCGCCGATGCCGACCAGGCTCGCGTACCGGCGCAGCCGTGCGTCGTGGCCGGCCACGTCCTCGCCGGCGGCCAGCAGCCCAAGCCGCAGCGGGGCGAGCACGGAGTACCGGGTCGACTTGTACTCGCAGACGGTGTGCAGGAACTCCTCGTCCGGAAGCGGCAGGAAGTCGCGTTCGAGGTCGAGGATCTGGCCGGCGACCGTCTCGGCGCCGGCGTTCAGCTGCACCTCCAGCATCGCCTGGCGCAGCCCGGCGGGGACGTCCGCCTCCAGCAGGACCCGCATCGAGAGGAAGGCGGCGAGGTCTCCGGCCAGGACGGCCAGGCCGAGCGCGGTGCGGTCCGCCGCCGGGAACTCCCGGCGGTAGGCGTAGTAGGTGGAGGGGCCGCCGCGGCGTACGGGCGCGTCGTCGATGATGTCGTCGTGGACGAGGCCGTGCGTCTGGAGCAGCTCGATGCTCAGCGCGGCCTCCGCCAGGCCGGGCACGGGGTCGGTGGTCACCAGTCGGGCCGCCTCGTACAGCAGGGCGACCCGCAGCCGCTTGCCGCCGCGCAGGGAGAGGTCCCGCAGCAGCTCCAGGCAGCGCGGGGTGAAGCGGCTGAGCGACGGCGTGTCGAGGCGCTCCGGCAGGGCGGCGAAGTAGGCCTCGAAGCGGAGGTCGAACCGGCGCCGGTGTCCGGCGGCTCGTTCGCGGGCGGCTGCCATGATCGTCTCGTTCACGAGGCCCACCCTCGCATCCGGCGTACGGGGCCGCGCGGCCGCCCTGCCTACTCGGTCTGGACGGCGATCAGGCAGGTGTCGTCGTCGGTGTCGGCGGGGCTGAGTTCGAGCAGCCGGTCCAGGTACTGCTCCAGGTCCGGGCCGGGGGCGCCGGCCGCCCGGAGCAGCTGCTCCACCGACTCCTCCACCGGGCGGTCCCGGCGTTCGACCAGCCCGTCGGTGTAGAGCAGCAGGACGTCACCCGGGTCGAGCCGGGCGGTGCGTTCCTCGTACTCGGCGTCGTCCAGCGCGCCGAGCAGCACGCCGTGCGGCAGCGGCAGCACCTGGGCGCCGTCCGCGCCGAGCCGGATCGGCGGCAGGTGGCCGGCCCGGGCCCAGCGCAGTTCGCCGCCGACCGGGTCCAGCAGCACGCAGACGGCCGTCGCGGTGACCTGGCCCGGTTCGCGCAGGGCCACGGTGTTGGCCCACTCCAGTAGCCGGCCCGGGCCGGCCCCGGTGACGGCGAGGCCGCGCAGGGCGTGCCGCAGCGCGACCATCCCGGTGGCCGCGCCGACGCCGTGCCCGGCCACGTCGCCGACCGCGAGCAGCACCCGCCGGTCGGGCAGCACCAGCACGTCGTACCAGTCGCCACCGACCCGGTCGCGCTGGGCAGCGGGCCGGTAGCGGACGGCGGCGTGCAGGCCGGTGACGGCGAGCGGGGGCGGGGCGGCGGGCAGGATCGCCTGCTGCAGCCGCAGTGCCAGCTGCGCCCGTTCGGCCGACTCCTGCTCGCTGTCGGCCAGCCGCTCCCGGGTGGCGCCGAGCGCGACCTCCGTCCAATGCTGGGCGGAGACATCGTGGTAGGCGCCGCGGACGGCGACGAGCCGGCCGGTCTCGTCCACCACCGGCTCGGCGATCACCCGGGTGAAGCGGTGGGTGCCGTCCGGGCGGTCCAGCCGGACCACCGCGGAGGCGGTGCGGTGGTGGTGCCGGACGGTGTCCAGCAGCCGCCGGACCGCCGGCCGGTCGTCCGGGTGGGTGTGCCGCACGAGCCGGTCCAGCGGTACGGGCGGGGCGTCCGGCGGCAGCCCGTACAGCTCGCGCAGCCCGTCGCTCCAGCGGATCCGGCCCTCGGCGGGGCGCTCCTCGAACCCGGCCACCCGGGCCAGCCGCTGGGCCTGGCGCAGCAGGGCGGCGTGCTCGTCCTCCTCCCGCTCGTCGTCCAGCCGCCAGCAGACCAGCAGCCGGCCCCCGAGCGGGACGACCGAGAGCAGGACGGCCACCGGGACGGCGGGCCCCTGCTCCCGGAAGGCGAGCCGGACCCGCTCGGCGGTCGACGGCACGCCCGTCTCGTACGCGCGCAGCAGCCGGTCGAGCAGCCCGGCGGCCGAGGCGACCGGGTAGGTCTCCAGCAGCGAGGCGCCCTCCAGTGCCTCCCGGGGCCGGCCCAGCGGGTCACGGAACCGGGCGTTGACCCGAACCACCGTGAAGTCGGCGATCCGCTCGGCCCGCAGGACGGGGGCCAGCAGCAGCGCGGGGGTGAGCAGACCGTCCAGGAGGTCGTCGGCCCGCTCGGGGGGCACGGGCTCCGGGAGCGGGCCGAGGAGGGTCGCGCAGAGGTCGGCGAGGGCGTACAGCCCCCGGCGCCGGGCCGGGCCGAGCACCGGGGCGGAATCGGGGCCGGTGGCCGGCCAGAGCAGCTCCAGCGCGCCCGTGCGGCGGCGCCGGTCGAACAGCGGGACGACCGCCCGGGCGGCGGCGCCGCCCACCGAGGGACCGTCCGCCCCCGGTTCCCCGGGCCACAGCTCGGCTCCCCCGCCGACGACCAGCTGCGCCGGGGTGGGGACGCCGGGCGGCACCCGGGACCAGCCGGCCGCCTCCTCGGCGGAGAGCCCGGCCTGCGCGGCGAGGGCGAGCGCGCCGCCGGGCAGCCGCTGCCAGACGGCCACGGCGCGGACGCCGAGCGCCGCCGCGGCCTGGTCGAGCACGGCCCCGGCGGCGTGCTCCAGGTCGGGCGCGGAGGCGAGTGCGGGCGCGACGGGCGGGCCGGCCTCGGGCGGTTCGGCGGTGGGGAGGCCGAGGGCCGCCGGTCCGGGCGCGCCGTCCGGAGCCGGTGCGGGAGCTGATCCCGGTTCCCGGCCCGGCTCCGTTCCCGGCTCCGGGAGGCCCGCGATGTCCGTCGCCAGGACGAGCACCGGCACGCCCGACTCCCGGGCCAGCCGGGCGAGGTGCGCGGCGGCCTCGGCGACGGGCAGGCCGAGCCGCTCGGCCAGGATGCCGGTGGCGAGGTCGACGGCGGCCCTGGTCCGCGCCTCGGCGTGCGCGCGGGCGGCGGCCGCCCGGAGGCGACGGACGGTCTCGGCCAGGGCCCGGGCGGTGCGCTCCGCGGCCTCCTGCGCCGCGGACTCCTGCCCGGCGGAGTCCTGCCCGGCGGACTCCTGCTCGGCGGTCACGGCGCACCCCGGGGCCGGGGCGCGGCGCCCGCCCGAGGAGCCGTCATGACGCGTCCAGCCATTCCCGCATCCGCTCCAGCAGCCGGCCGGTGTCGACCGGCTTGGTGATGTGGTCGTCGGCCCCGGCGGCCAGGCTGCGGTCCCGGTCACCGGGCATGGCCTTGGCGGTGACGGCCACGACCGGCAGCCGCTCGAAGCGGGCGTCGGCGCGGATCTCCGCGATGGCGGCGTAGCCGTCCAGTTCGGGCATCATGACGTCCATCAGCACCAGGTCGGTCTCCGGGTGGGCGCGCAGCCGGTCGAGCCCGGCGCGGCCGTCGGCGGCGTGCAGGATGGTCAGCCCGTGCCGTTCCAGGGCTGCGGTGAGCGCGAAGACGTTGCGGATGTCGTCGTCGACGATCAGTACGGTCCGTCCGGCGAGCGGTCCCGCCACGGCCGGGGGCGGCTCGCTCTCCTCGGTCTCCTCCACCGCCGAGGGGCCCTCCACCGCCGAGGGGCCATCCACCGCCGAGGGGCCCTCGACCGCCTCGGGGGCCGCGTCGCCGCCCCCGCCCCCGCCCCCGGACCCGGGCACCGGCGTGCCGCCCGTCGCCACCGCCGCCGCCTGCTCGCCCAGCGGCAGGTACAGCGTGAACCGGCTGCCCTGCCCCGCCGCGGAGCGGACGGTGATGGTGCCGCCGAGCAGCCGGGCGAGCTCCCGGCTGATCGACAGGCCGAGGCCGGTGCCGCCGTAGCGCCGCGCGGTGGAGCCGTCGGCCTGCTGGAAGGCTCCGAAGATGGTGTCCAGGTGGGCCGGGTCGATGCCGATCCCGCTGTCGTCGACGTGGAAGGCCACCGCGGCGGGCGCGCGCCCGAGTCCGGGCGGCAGCTCGGCCTCCTCGACGCGTTCGATCCGCAGCTCGACCCGGCCGGTGTCGGTGAACTTGACGGCGTTGGAGAGCAGGTTGTGCAGCACCTGGCGCAGCCGCGCCTGATCGGTGACGATCCGTTCCGGCACGGCCCGGTCGACGGCCACCTCGAAGGCGAGCCCCTTCTGGTCGGCCAGCGGCCGGAAGCCGGACTCCACGTACTCCAGCAGTTCGCGCACCGCGAAGGGCTCGATGGACAGGTCCATCTTCCCGGCCTCCACCTTGGAGAGGTCCAGGATGTCGTTGATGAGCTGGAGCAGGTCGGTGCCGGCCGAGTGGATGACGCCCGCGTACTCGACCTGTTTGGGGGTGAGGTTGCCGCCGCTGTTCTCGGCGAGCAGCTGGGCGAGGATGAGCAGGCTGTTCAGCGGGGTGCGAAGCTCGTGGCTCATGTTGGCCAGGAACTCCGACTTGTACATCGAGGTCCGGGTCAACTCCTGTGCCCTTTCCTCCAGTTCCTGGCGGGCCTGCTCGATCTCCAGGTTCTTCGCCTCGATGTCCCGGTTGCGCTGGGCGAGCAGCGCGGCCTTGTCCTCCAGTTCGGCGTTGGAGCGGCGCAGTTCCTCCTGCCCTTCCTGCAACTCCTTGGACTGGGCCCGGAGTTCGGCGGTGAGCCGCTGGGACTCGCCGAGCAGCTCGTCGGTGCGCGCGTTGGCCAGCAGGTTGCCGAGGTTGACCCCGCAGGCCTCGGCGAACTGGGTCAGGAAGTCGCGGTGGACCTGGGTGAACGGGTGGACCGAGGCGAACTCCAGCACGCCGATCAGCCACTCCTCCAGGGCGATCGGCAGGACGACCAGTGAGCGGGCGTCGGCGCGGCCCGCGCCGGAGGAGACGGTGGCGTAGCCGGGCGGCAGGTCGTCCACGGCG
The DNA here is from genome assembly GCF_042885555.1 of Kitasatospora sp. NPDC058048. Taxonomy (NCBI): domain Bacteria; kingdom Bacillati; phylum Actinomycetota; class Actinomycetes; order Kitasatosporales; family Streptomycetaceae; genus Kitasatospora; species Kitasatospora sp. NPDC058048. The sequence continues at coordinate 19,612 of NZ_JBHVRT010000001.1, forward strand.
ACGGTCCGCCGGGTCCGGGCGGCCTGGCCGACCAGGGACTCCCCCAGCCGCAGCCGCCGCCGCTCCCCGGCCGGGCGGCCGTAGGCGCTGATCAGGGCGAGTTCGGTGCCGTCCGCGCCCTCCTCGGCGAGGAAGAACGCGCCGTACTGGGCGCCGACCAGCGGAGTCAGCTCGTCGGTGATCATCCCGGCGACGGCGCGGATGTCCCGCCGGGCCTGGATGGCGGCGGAGAAGCGGGCCAGGTTGCTCTTGAGCCAGTCCTGCTGCTGGTTGGCCAGGGTGGTCTCGCGCAGCGATCCGACCATCGCGTTGATGTTGTCCTTGAGGTCGGCGACCTCGCCGGAGGCGTCCACCCTGATCGAGCGGGTCAGGTCTCCGGCCGCGACGGCGCTGGTGACCTCGGCGATGGCGCGGACCTGCCGGGTGAGGTTGCCGGCCAGCTCGTTGACGTTCTCGGTGAGCCGCTTCCAGGTGCCGGAGACACCCTCCACCCGGGCCTGCCCGCCGAGCCGGCCCTCGCTGCCGACCTCCCGGGCGACCCTGGTCACCTCGGCGGCGAACGAGGACAGCTGGTCGACCATCGTGTTGACGGTGGTCTTGAGTTCCAGGATCTCGCCGCGCGCGTCCACGTCGATCTTGCGGGTCAGGTCGCCGTCCGCGACGGCGGTGGTGACCTGGGCGATGTTGCGCACCTGGCTGGTCAGGTTGTGCGCCATGAAGTTGACGTTGTCGGTGAGGTCCTTCCACGTCCCGGCGACGTTGGGCACCCGGGCCTGGCCGCCCAGGATGCCCTCGGTGCCGACCTCCCGGGCCACTCTGGTCACCTCGTCGGCGAAGGCGGACAGCGTGTCCACCATGGTGTTGATGGCGGCGGCGAGGGCCGCGACCTCGCCCTCGGCCTCGACGGTGATCTTCCGGGAGAGGTCGCCGCGGGCCACCGCGGTCGCCACCTCGGACATCGAGCGGACCTGGCCGGTCAGGTTGGAGGCCATCACGTTGACGTTGTCGGTGAGGTCCTTCCACGTCCCGGAGACCCCCCGGACGGTGGCCTGGCCGCCCAGGTTCCCGGCGGTGCCGACCTCCCGGGCGACCCTGGTGACCTCGTCCGCGAAGGAGGACAGCTGGTCGACCATCGTGTTGATGGTCTCCTTCAGCTCCAGGATCTCGCCGCGCGCGTCGACCCGGATCTTCTGGCTCAGGTCGCCCTCCGCGACGGCGGTGGTCACCTCGGCGATCGAGCGGACCTGGGCGGTGAGGTTGTCGGCCATGACGTTGACGGACTCGGTGAGCGCCCGCCAGGTGCCGGAGACGTCCCGGACGTCCGCCTGGCCGCCGAGCCGACCCTCGGTGCCCACCTCCCGGGCGACTCTGGTCACCTCGGCGGCGAACGAGGACAGCTGGTCGACCATCGTGTTGATGGTCGTCTTGAGTTCCAGGATCTCCCCGCGGGCGGCGACCGAGATCTTCTGGGTGAGGTCCCCCTCGGCCACGGCGGTCGCCACCTGGGCGATGTTGCGCACCTGCCAGGTCAGGTTGCCCGCCATCGCGTTCACCGAGTCGGTCAGGTCGCGCCACGTCCCGGCGACGCCCGGCACCTGCGCCTGGCCGCCGAGCCGGCCCTCGGTGCCGACCTCCCGGGCCACCCTGGTCACCTCGTCCGCGAACGAGGACAGGGTGTCCACCATGGTGTTGACGGTGCTCTTGAGCTCCAGGATCTCGCCGCGCGCGTCCACCTCGATCTTCTGGGTGAGGTCGCCGCGCGCCACCGCCGTGGTGACCTGGGCGATGTTGCGCACCTGCCAGGTCAGGTTGCCGGCCATCGCGTTCACCGAGTCGGTCAGCTCCAGCCAGGTCCCGGTCGCGTCCGGGACCTGCGCCTGGCCGCCCAGCCGCCCGTCGCTGCCGACCTCCCGGGCCACCCTGGTCACCTCGGAGGTCACCCGGGCCAGCTGGTCGGCCATGCCGTTGAAGACCTCGGCGATCTCCCCCAGCACCCCCGGCCGGTCCGGGGCGAGCCGGGTGCGGAAGTCCCCGTCGCGCACGGCCGTCAGCCCGGCGAGCAGCTGCCGCAGTGCCTGCTCGGCCGGGTCGGCCGCGGGGGCTGCGGCTACCGGGTGCTCGTCCATCCGCCCACCGTCCGGATCGCTCGCACGGCCTGGGTGCGCCGTCGTCCGGGCACCTCGGACCCGAGGGCGACGGGCTGCCGCCCTGCTCCCACTGTGCCACCGCGGGCCGGGGGCGACACTCGGGACGGACGGGCCCGGGGCAGGGGCGGACACTCGGGGCGGACGCGCCCGGGCGGGGGCGGCAGGCCCCAGCGGCCCCGGCGGCCTCAGCCCGGTACGGTCCCGCGGATCGGAAAGGCGTCGGTGGCGCCGGTGAGTTCGAGCATCCGCAGGATCAGCGGCCGGGGCCGGGCCAACTCGATCCGGCTGCCGTCCACCGCCGCCCGGGCCTTGGCCCGCAGCAGGGCGTTGAGCCCGGTGGAGTCGCAGAACTCCAGCCCGGCGCAGTCCACCACGACCACGCCGGCCGGCCCGGCGAAGGTCCGGTTCAGCGCGGCCCGCAGGTCGGCGCTGGAGTCGAGGTCCAGTTCGCCGAGCAGCACCAGGACGGTGCCCAGGGCCCACGGCCGGATCTCGACCGTCAGCCCGTCGCCCCGGTCGACGGCCGGACCGCCGCACTTCGACGGGCGCCGTGTCATGGCTCGGGCTCCTCTCGCTCGGTGAGGACCGGGCTCCGGTCGGTGCCGGCGCTCACATCCATGCGGCTGTCCGCTGCGGAGCGCGGGAAACCCCGGGCGGGGAAGCGGGCGATCAGTCGGGCCGCCGCGGCTCCCCGTCCGAACCGGCCGCCGTCAGGGCCGGCGGGCGCGGCACCTCCAGCCAGACCAGCTTCCCGCCGTCGTCGGGCCGGAAGCCCCAGGCGTCGGCGAGCCGGTCCACCACCCGCAGCCCGTGCCCGCCCGGTCGGCCGGCGCCGGCGAACGGGCGCAGCCGCGGCGGTACGGGGCTGGCGTCCGCGACCTCCACCCGCAGCCGGGCGCCGTCCCAGTGGAGCCGCAGTTCGCGCGGGCCGCCGGAGGCGTGCAGGCAGGCGTTGGTGACCAGCTCGGAGACCATCAGCAGGACGTCCTCGGCCGCGGCCCTCCGGTCCTCGTCGGGGGCCGGCAGCCAGTGCCAGGACACCAGCGCCCGCCGACTGAACTCCCGGCTGCGCTGCACCGCGCCGGCGCTGCCTTCCAGCACCAGCCGCCTGGTCTGCTCCCGACTCGGCGGCCCACCGTTCCCGGGGCGGTCCACGGTCTGCCTCCTCACCTCGGCTCGGGCGGTGCGGCGGGCCCGGCCGGGCCCTCGCCGGGCGCCTCCAGCGCGGTGCGGAGGTCGGGGTGGACCCGCAGCACGCCGTCGGCCCCGGTGATCGCGAGCAGCCGCAGCACCAGCGGGCCGGCGCCTGCCAGCTCCAGCCCCACGCCGTCCCCCTGGGCGTCCAGCCGGGCGCGCAGCAGGACGTTCAACCCGGTCGAGTCGCAGAACCGCAGGCCGGCGAGGTCGACGACGATCCGCTCGATGCCGGCCGCCGACGGCGGCCGGGCGAGGGCGGTCCGCAGGCCGTCCGCGGTGTCGTGGTCCAGTTCCCCGGTGACGGTGACGATCCGCACCGGCCCCCGGTCCCCGACCTCGACCCACAGGTCGCCGGACTCGTGCTCCCCGGTGGGCTCGCAGGGTTGCTCGGATGGCCGTGGCATGGCTCGCTCCCGGTCCGGTGGGGACGGCGGGGCGCCGTCCCGACCATCATCGCGCGCGCCGTGCCGGGCCGCGCGGACGGCCGTACCCGCGAGTATCCCGGGTACGGGCGGGAGCACCGTCCGTCGGTCGTCCATGCCCCGCGTCTGCCCGAACCCGGCCGGGACACACGTACCGCCGCCGGCCCGGGAGCACGTCCGGGTCGCACCCGCAGGCCGGCGCGCGGACGTTTCGCGCGAGGACGTTTCGCGCGTGGACGTTAGAGCCCGCCGTGGCGGGGAAGTCGCCTTGGTGGCGGGGCCGCGGGACGCTCGCCGGTTCGTGCCGCCCCGGGGCCCGGCAGGGGCACGAACGCAGGAGAACAAGGACGGACCCGTGAGATTCCTCGACCGCAGCACCGCCGGACACCAGCTGGCCCGCAGGCTCGCCCCGCTGCTGAGCGCGCGGGCCGGTACCGGGGTGGTGGTTCTCGGGCTCGCCCCCGGCGGGCTGCCGGTGGCGGCGGAGGTCGCCGAGGCCCTGGACGCCCCGCTCGACGCCACGGTGGTCCGGCCGCTGGCCGTCCGCGGCCACGACCGCCCGGTCGGCGCGATCGCCGACGGCGACGCGCCGCTGGTCGACCGGCACACCCTGAGGAGCCTCGGCGTCACCGCGGCCGAGCTGGGCGCGAGCGTCAAGCGGGAGCGGGTGGAGGTCCACCGCCGCGAGGCGCTCTACCGCCCGGGCCGGGACCGGCTGCCGTTGGACGGGCGCACCGTCGTCCTGGTCTCCGACGGCCTGACCGACGCCCTCACCGCCCGGGCGGCCGTCCACGCCCTCGCCGCCGACCACCCGGCGCGGCTGATCCTCGCGGCGCCGGTCTGCGACGCCCGGATCGCGGCCGACCTGCACCGGGACGTGGACGCGGTGGTCTGCCTCCACCTGCCCCGCTACGCGCACGCCGCCGGGCCCTGGTACGGCGAGTTCCACGAGGTCACCGACCGCGAGGCGGCCGTCCTGCTGCAGCGGCGCACCCCGGCGGGCCACACCGGGGCCGGCCGGGGCTGAGCCGCTTCCTGCCCCCGCCAAAACCCTTTGCCGGGCAGAGGGTGCACGGACCATCCTCCTGTCATGAACCATCCCCCGCACGTCATCGCCCTGGACGGGGCCGCCCTTCGCCGCTTCGACGGCGAGTCGGACCTGTCCGAGTTCTTCGCGGTCATCGAGGAGTCGTTGGAGCACTTGCGGCCCTGGATGCCCTGGGTGGCCGAGCACAGCCGGGCCAAGACCGCCGAGTTCCTCACCGGCCGGGCGGAACTCTGGGCGAGCGGGCAGGACTTCACGTACGCGGTCGTGCTCGACGGCGCGATCGTCGGCGCCTGCGGGCTGTTCCGGCGCGAGGACACTCCGGCCGGGGTCCGCGAGATCGGCTACTGGCTGCACCCCGCCGCCACCGGGCGCGGGCTGGCCACCCGGAGCGTGCGGGCCCTGGCCGGTGAGGCCTTCCGCCTCCCCGGGGTGGAGTACGTCGAGATCGTCCACGACCCGGCCAACCTGGCCAGCGGCGCCGTCCCGGCCCGCCTCGGCTTCACCGAGTACCTGCGCCGCCCCGCGGAGGCGCTCGCCCCGGCCGAGACCGGGGAGGAACTGGTCTGGCGGCTGCCCCGGGAGCAGGCCCCGGCCCGGTGAGCCCGGCGGTCCGCAGCCAGGGGGGAGAGCATGCGGACCGCCGGGTGCGTCGGCCGGGTCGCAACGATCCGGCCGACGCGTCGGGAGCGGACGCGGTCGGAGCCTTCCGGCTCCGCGCGCAGTGCCCCATCTCGAACTCCGCGGTCCCGCCGTGGACCTCACCCACGGCGTCGCGCGTTCGCTCCCGTGCCCAGGAGACCCTCCCCGTCCACGCCGATAACACTTTCTTCCGATTCTTCCGATCGCTTCCCCAGGACATTCGGTTGACGGCTCATCACATCAACCGAGGCACGCTATGGCGGAGCGGGAAGTCGGGCTAGGATCACGACATGGTCACCGCCCGGTCGCCGTTGCGTACACGACGCGCCCGCCCCCGAGGGGTGGTGGCGCGGCTGTTCTGGCTGGGCGCCCTGCTGGCGGCCGTGTTCGCGTCCCACGGGTTCAGTGCGGAGACCGGCGCCGGGCACACCGATCCGATCCGGATCACCTGGTCCACCCACGCCACCACGGCGGTCGACGGCCCCCGGGTCGCGCAGCCTGCGCAGCCCGAACAGCACCAGGAGCACGGCGAGGACGCCGACCACCCCGGCGGCGAGTGCCTGTCCGGGAAGCCCGAGGACGGGCCCGACGCGGGGGCCGACCGGTCGGCCCCCGCCGTCCTGCCCGCCGCCGCGGAGCCCGCACCGGCGCCCGTTCCGACGCGCCCGGCGGCCGGGAGCAGCGGAGCCGGAGCGCCCGAACTCCCGCACCGGATCGCGCATCTGAGGGTCTAGACCGGCCCGGGCCGCGCCCCGCCACGCCCGCCTCGCGGTGCGGGCCGGCGCCCACTGCCCGCGTCCGTTCCCCCGCCGTCACCGATCCGCTGCCGCCGTGTGCGGCCGCGCGGAGTCCCGTCATGCCCAACCGGCTCCTGGCCGCGCTGCTGCTCGGCCTGTTCTCCCTGCTGCCCGTCGGCTGCGCGGAGCGGCACCACGATGCCCGTCCGCACCGCTCCCCCGCGGCCACCGCCCCGGTCTCCACCCAGACCACCACCGCACCGACCACCGCACCGATCACCAGCGCGCCGACCACCAGAGCCCCGACCGAGCCGAGCGGCGCCCCCGCCGGTTCACCGGAGCGCTCCTGCCCGGAGGTCGACGACCTCGCGCCCGCGCAGCGCTCGGTCCGCACCCCCGCGGCGTCCCTTCCCTTTCCCACTCAGGTGCCCGTCGCCGACCCCGGCGCCGGGCGGGCGGAGCCTCCCGCGCCCCGCCCGGCGGCCGCCGTCGGTCGCGCCGCCCGTACGACCGGGCCGAGAGGCCCGCTGCTGGTCACCGGTCGGTGGCGGATATAGCGGCTCGGAGTCCGTCCGAACCGCCGTACCGTCCGCCAACCTGCCTACAGGAGACCAGACATGACGTCCCTCACCCATCGCACCGACGACCACGCGGCCCTCAGCGGCCTGGTCGGCAACACCCCGGTCCTGCGGATCGGCGAGCCGCTCGCCCCGGCGGGCCGCGGCTTCTGGGCCAAGCTGGAGGGCTTCAACCCCGGCGGCATCAAGGACCGACCGGCCCTGCACATGGTCCAGCGGGCCCGGGCCCGGGGCGAGTTGAGCCCGGGCGGCCGGATCGTCGAGTCCACCAGCGGCACGCTGGGCCTGGGCCTCGCGCTGGCCGGCATGGTGTACCGGCACCCGGTCACGCTGGTCACCGACCCGGGGCTGGAGCCGGCCATGGCCAGGCTGCTCACCGCCTACGGCGCCGAGGTGGAGACGGTCACCGGCCCGCACCCGCGGGGCGGCTGGCAGCAGGCCCGGCGCGACCGGGTGGCCGAGCTGCTGGCCCGCCGCCCCGGCTCGTGGTGCCCCGACCAGTACAACAACCCCGACAACACCACCGCCTACACCCCGCTGGCGCTCGAACTCGCCGCCCAGCTGGGCCACCTGGACGTGCTGGTGTGCAGCGTCGGTACCGGCGGGCACTCGGCCGGCACCTCCCGGGTGCTGCGCCAGCTCTACCCGGGACTGCGGGTGGTCGGGGTGGACACCGTCGGCTCCACGATCTTCGGCCAGCCCGACCGCGCCCGGCTGATGCGCGGCCTCGGCTCCAGCATCTATCCGCGCAACGTCGCCTACCGGACCTTCGACGAGGTCCACTGGGTCGCCCCGGCCGAGGCCGTCTGGACCTGCCGCCGACTGGCCGCCTCGCACTACGCCACCGGCGGCTGGAGCGTCGGCGCCGTCGCCCTGGTGGCCGGCTGGCTGGCCCGCACCCGGCCCGCCGGCACCCGGATCGCCGCGATCTTCCCGGACGGGCCGCAGCGCTACCTCGGCACCGTCTACGACGACGAGTACGGTGCCGCGCACGACCTGCTCGACCACCCGCCGGCGGACGCCCCGGACGAACTCGCCCGGCCGGACGAGCGGGAGGTCACCCGCTGGACCCGCTGCACCGAGGTGGTCGACCCGCTGACCCTCGCGGGCGCCCCCGGCGGTGCCGCGTGAGGGGGCTGACCGCCCAGTTCCGCGGCCACGAGCGCAGCGTGCGGCTGCTGATGGTCAACCAGTTCACCATCAACCTGGGCTTCTACATGCTGATGCCCTACCTGGCCGCGCACCTGTCCGGCGGCCTGGGCCTGGCCGGCTGGACGGTCGGGCTGGTGCTCGGGGTGCGCAACTTCACCCAGCAGGGCATGTTCCTGGTCGGCGGCACGCTGGCCGACCGGTTCGGCTACAAGCCGCTGATCGTGGCGGGCTGCCTGCTGCGCACCGTCGGCTTCGCCGCGCTCGGCCTCTCCTCCTCGCTGTCCGCCCTGGTGGCGGCCTCGGCGGCCACCGGCCTGGCCGGGGCGCTGTTCAACCCGGCCGTGCGGGCGTACCTCGCGCGCGACGCGGGCGAGCAGCGGGTGGCCGCGTTCGCGCTGTTCAACGTCTTCTACCAGGCGGGCATCCTGCTCGGCCCGCTGGTGGGCATGGCGCTGACCGCGGTGGACTTCCGCACCACCTGCCTGGTCGCGGCCGGGGTGTTCGCGGTGCTCAGCGCGGTGCAGATCCGTTCGCTGCCGGCCCGCCGGGGCGACGGGCCGGCCGGCGGCCCGGAGCGTACGGGTGTCCTCGCGCAGTGGCGCGGGGTGCTGGCCAACCGCCCGTTCCTGCTCTTCGCGGGCGCGATGACCGGCTCGTACGTGCTGTCCTTCCAGGTGTACCTGGCGCTGCCGCTGGAGGTCCGCCGGCTGGGCGGCGACGGCACGGGCGGGACGGTGGCGACGGCGCTGCTGTTCGTGGTGTCCGGGCTGGGCACGATCCTGCTCCAGACCGGGGTGACCGCGTGGTGCCGGGCCCGGATCGCGCCGGGCACCGCCCTGGTCGCGGGGGTGGCGGTGATGGGCGCGGCCTTCCTGCCGCTGCTCGCCGCCTCGGCCCTGCCCGTCCCGGGGGCGGGCCCCGGGCGCTGGGCGCTCGCCGCCGGGCCGCCGGCGCTGGCCGCGTTGCTGCTGGCCCTGGGCACGATGCTGGCCTACCCGTTCGAGATGGACACCGTGGTCAGGCTCTCCGGGGACCGCCTGGTCGCCACCCACTACGGGCTCTACAACACGGTCTGCGGGGTGGGCATCACGCTGGGGAACCTGCTGACCGGCGCGGCCCTGGACGCCGCCCGCGCGGCCGGGCTCGCCGCGCTCCCCTGGCTGGCGCTGTGCGCCCTCGGGGTGGTCTGCGCGTTCTCGCTGCACGCGCTCCACCGGGGCCGGCGCCTCATCGGGCCCGCTCCGGTGCCCGCCGGGTAGGAACCGCACGGCAACCGCCGAACGGCGGACCCGCAGGCTCACTCCCGGGCCTGCGGGTCCGCCGACACCCCCTCGGGAAGCTTGTACCGAACGGTCCGTTTCCTCATACTTCCGGTCAGCGCCGATCAGGAGCTGATCATCCGCCGTGCTTCCGGAGAGCAACGACCGGGGTCCGCCCATCCCCTGACCGCGCTTCACGGCCCCAACCCTCAGGGCCGTCACCCCCTCAGGAGGAGATCGGTGAGGACCACGCGCACCACGCCCCGCACCGGCAGCACGCCCCGCACCGGCAGCACGCGCCGCTTCCGCCTGCTCGCCGCGGCCCTCGGCCTGCTGACCGCGACCGCGGTCGCCGCGCCGGGCGCCGCCGCCGCTCCCACCCGCACCGCCGAACCGGAACAGCTCTCGGCGATCAGCGACGCCATTCTGAACGCCGAGGTCGACGGCACGGCCTGGTACGTCGACGAAGCCGCCGGACGCGTCGTGGTGACCGCCGACAGCACCGTCTCCCCGTCCTCGCTCGCCCGGCTGATGAAGGCCGCCGGCCCCGCCGCGCCCAGCCTCGACGTCCACCGCGTCCCCGGCGTGTTCACCCCGCTGCTCGCCGCCGGCGACGCCATCTACGGCGGCGAGTACCGCTGCTCGCTCGGCTTCAACGTGGTGAGCGGCAGCACCTACTACTTCCTCACCGCCGGGCACTGCGGCAACGTCGCCCCCGACTGGTACACCGACGTCGCCCACAGCACCCTGATCGGCCCCACCATCGGCTCGACCTTCCCCGGCCACGACTACGCGCTGGTCCGCTACGACAACAGCGCCCTCAGCCACCCGGGCGGCTTCACCTCCGCCCCGGACGCCGTCGTCGGCGAGGCGGTGAAGCGCACCGGCTCGACCACCGGCACCCACGGCGGCACCGTCACCGGCCTCAACGCCACCGTGCGCTACACCGACGGCAGCACCGTCCGCGGCCTGATCCAGACCAACGTCTGCGCCGAGGCCGGCGACTCTGGCGGCCCGCTGTACGACGGCGCCAAGGCGCTCGGCCTCACCTCGGGCGGCAGCGGCGACTGCACCTCCGGCGGGACGACCTTCTACCAGCCGGTCAACGCGGCGCTCTCCGCGTACAACGTCAGCGTGTACTGACCCGCGCCCTTCCGTCCCGTCCGTGGGCCCCGGCGCACCTGTGCGGCGGGCCCACGGCCGTCCCCGGCGCGGGAGGATCAGCCCGCGTACACGTCCTCGACGTACCGGCCGGCCTCGATCAGCCCCTGCAGCCAGGCCTGCGCCCGCTGCTCGTCGGCGCCCGGGGTGCCCTCCCGGTACAGTGCCCGGAAGGCCGCCCGGACGCCCGGCGCCATCCGGGCCCCGTCGCCGCACACGTACACCTCGGCGCCGGATTCCAGCAGCTCCCGGACCTCGGCGGCCTCGGCGGCGATCCGGTCCTGCACGTAGCGCCGCCCCTGCTGGGGCCGCTCGCTGAAGGCGGGCCGCAGCGAGACCGCGCCGGCCCGCTCGGCGGCCTCCAGCTCGCCGCGGTGCAGGTAGTCCGCCGCCTCGTCGTCGCAGCCGAAGTACAGCAGCGCCGGGGCCAGGTCGGCGCCCCGCGCGAGCAGCGCCCGGCGGTCGGCGACGGCGCCCCGGAACGGTGCCAGACCGGTGCCCGCCGCGATCATGACCACCGGGGTGCGGTGGCCGATCCGGAACGCCTCCCGGCAGGGCTGGACCCGGGCCAGCACGGTGTCGCCGACGGCGACCCGGTCGAGGTAGCCGGATCCGGCGCCCCGGAACGTCCCCCGGCCCGAGCGGGCCGGGGCGCTGAGCACCGAGACCATCAGCTCCACCTGGCCGGGGTCGCCGGTGGGCGAGGAGGAGATCGAGTAGTGCCGCGGCCTGATCGGCGGCAGCAGCTCCAGCAGCACCGGCCAGCTCAGCCGCTCCCGCAGCGCCGGGTGGTCCTCGATCAGGTCCAGCAGGGTGCGCGGGTCGTCGTCGGGCAGGGCCCGCAGGGCGGCCTGCTCGGGCGGGCAGGGATTGAGCGCCGCCAGCGCGGCGCGCTGCTCGGCGTTCGGGCGGTCCTGCAGCTCGACGTGACGGGTGAGCAGCTCGCGGACGGTCAGCGGGCGGTCGACGGCCAGTCCGGTGCGCCGGTGCGCCACGATGTTCAGCACCGTGTCCGGGTCGGCGCCGAACAGCTTGGCGGCACGCTCGACCAGCACCGGGTCGTTGGCCGGGAGCACGGTGAGGTGGTCGGCGGTCCGGTAGCCGGTGCCCTCCGGCAGGGCCAGCCGGACCAGCCGCTTGACCCGGTGGTAGGCCGGGTCGGTCAGGCTGCCGACGGCGGTGACGGTCAGCTCCGCCGTGTCGTGCCGGGCGGCGAGCGCGGCCAGCGGGCCGCCGGTCACCTCGGTCACCGTGTACGCGGCCTCCGACTGCTCCCCGGCAGGGGCGTCGGCGTCCCCGTAGCGCGCCAGCAGGGCCTCGCGCAGCGCCCCGGTGAACTGCCGCACGGTGCCCGCCAGGTCGCCGGAGGCGTCGGCCTCGGCGCGGGCCAGCAGCCGGGTGCCGCCGAGCTCGGCGAGCCGGTCGTCGATCAGCGCCGGGACGCGCTGGTAGGTCGCGGCGTAGGTGCGGTCGCCGATGCCGAGCACCGCGAACTCGACGCCCTCGGCCCCGTCGCCCTCCCGGGACTCCTGGAGCCGGCGGACGAACCGGGCCGCGTCGTCGGTCGGCTGCCCGTTGTACGAGGCGGCGGTGATCACCACCGGCCGGTCGGTGGGCAGGCCGTCCGCGTACGCGTCCAGCGGGGCGGTCGCGGTCTCGCAGCCGAGGTCGGCGGCGGCCTCCGCGAGCTGCCGGGTGAACTCCCGGCAGGCACCGTAGTTGGAGCCGTGCAGGAGCAGCAGCCCGGTGCCCTGCCGGACCCGTCCGGGCCGCCCGGCGGCCGGGCCGGCCTGCCGGTCGACCGCCGTCGGCGCGGCGGCGGCGAGGGAGTCCGCGCGGGAGGCGTCGAGGGCCGGGGCGGGCGTGCGCCGGGCGAGGCCGAGGGTGAACCCGTCGGGCTTGATGGTGAGCGTCTGCTTGATGGTCAGCCGGTAGTCGGCGTGGTCGATCAGCCGGTAGCGGTGCACCAGCATGCCGAGCAGCATGACGGCCTCGTGCAGCGCGAACTGCCGCCCGATGCACGCGCGTTCGCCGGTTCCGAAGGGCTTGAAGGCGTGCGGGGAACGGCTCTCCTCGTACTCCGGGTCGAACCGGGACGGGTCGAACAGCTCCGGGTTGTCGCCCCACGCCGGGTCGCGGTGCAGCAGCGGCGTGCTGACGAGGACGGTCTCCCCGGCGCGCAGCGGGATGCGTCCGCCGAGCAGGGTGTCCGCGCGCGCCTCCCGGCTGAACGCGGGCGCCGTCGGCCACAGTCGCAGCGCCTCGTTGAGCACCTGGCGGGTGTGGCGCAGCCGTCCGACGTCCTCGTAGGAGGGCTCGGGATCGGCCCGGTCGCCCCAGAGTGCGTCCACCTCCCGCTGCACCTCGCGCAGCGCGGCCGGGTGCTTGGCCAGGTAGTACAGCGCGAAGGAGAGCGCGCCGGAGGTGGTCTCGTGGCCGGCGATCAGGAAGGTGATCACCTGGTTGCGGATGTTCTCGGCGTCCAGCCGGGTGCCGTCCGCGGGGCGGACGGCACCGAGCATCAGACCGAGCAGGTCCTCGGCCGGGCCCTGGACGTCCTCCTCGGCGCGGGCGGCGATCACCTCGTCCACCACGGCGGCCAGGTAGTCGGAGTCGGCGCGGAAGGCCGCGTCGCGCTCGCGGTGGTCCGCCTCCGGGTCGCGGGTGAGGCTGGTCATCGCCCATTCCAGGCAGCGCACCATCGCCTCGACGAAGGGGTGCGGCTCGTCCCGCTCGAAGGAGCCGAAGTCGAAGCCGAAGCCGGCCAGGCCGATGGTGTCCAGGGTCATCCGGGTCATGTCGCCGGGCACGTCCACCGGCTGCCCGGCGGCCTCCCGGCGGTCCCAGGAGTCGACCAGCCGGCGGGCCACCCGCAGCATCACCGGGTGGTAGGTGCGCATCGAGCCGAGCGCGAAGGCGGGCATCAGGATGTCGTGCGCCCGGGCCCAGTTGGGCTCCTCGTTGTAGGCGGTGAACAGGCCGTCGCCGGTGAACTGCCGGACCTTCTCCAGGGCCAGGCCGATCGACTTGGTGAACCGGGTCTCGTCGGCCAGCTCGGTGACCAGCTCCAGGCCGCTGACGACCAGGGTGTCCCGGCCGTGCAGTCGCTGGACGAAGGCCGGGCCGTGCTCTCTGGCCAGTTCCATGATGCGCAGCACCGGGGCGGCGGCCGGCGGCATCGCCGAGATGTCCACCAGGGGGACGGCCCGGCTCTCGCCCTCGGCCGCCCGCTCGTCCTCGGTCGTGCGCTCCACGGTCTCGGTCATCGGTGTGCCCCTCCCACGGCAGGAAACATTCGTCTCCCACCACTGTGCGCCCACCGGGAGGGGGTGCGGGCCGCGGTCACTACATGATTGTGTAGTGCCCGGGTCGGTTACGGGCTTGCTACGGACCGTCAGCGTAGGCCCCGGGGAAGGAGAATCGCGGATGCGGACGACCGAGGGCTGCGGCCCGGTACCGGACAGCCCGCGGGAGGCGGCGGTGATCTGGCGCAACCGGGCGCTGCGGTTGCTGGACCACGTGCCGCTGCCGATCGCGGTGTGCGAGTTCGGCGGGCGCATCCTGATCGTCAACCGCGCCATGGCGGTCGAATTCGGCCGTTTGCCAGGTCAGTTGCACAACCGTAGGATCCTGGAGTTCTTCACCCTGCGGGACACCGGCACCCTTGAGGCGCTCACCGAGGCCGTCCGGCTGCACCGCCGCTCGCAGTACCCGGCGCGGGTCTCCTGGACGTCCGCCGACGGCCGCGATCGGCACGGCGAGATGACCGTCGACCTGGTCGGCGACACCCCGGAGCAGACCCCGAGCCTGCTGCTGTCGCTGCGGGCGGAGCAGCCAGCGGCCGCCGCCCCGGCTCCCGGCCCGCAGGTCGAGGTCAGCCCGGTCGAGGCCCGGATCCTGGCCGCGGCGGCCCGGGGCGACACCACGGCGCAGATCGCCCGGGAGATCGGCGTCACCCCGGACGGGGTCAACTACCACCTGGCCCGGCTCACCCGGCGCTGGCGCGTCCCCAACCGCACCGCCCTGGTCGCCCGGGCCTACGCCACCGGCGTCCTGGCCCCGGACGCCTGGCCGCCGCGGCCGGCCCGCTGAGCGGGCGAGGGCCCGGGGGCGCCCGGGCCGGTCCGCCGGGCGTGCTCGGGTGGTTTCCCGGGCACGGCCGCGCGGACCCGGGAGATCAGTCCGCCGGGCGCCGTACGGCCTCGATGAAGGCCGTCGTGGTGGAGGGGTCCGGCAGTGGGCGCCCGTAGGCCTCGCCGAGCCGGAGCAGGGTGGTGATGCCGGTGGTCCAGCCGTTCCGGTCGAGCCATCCGTCGGCGTCCGGGCCGAGGCCGCCGCGCCACAGCCCGGTCACGTGGACGAGCGCCGGGTCGTGCGGTGTGCGGCTCACGTCCCGGCCCTGCTCCAGCAGCAGTCGGCTGCCCGGGGCCGCCAGCCCGCCGACCGCCGTGAGCAGTCCGGCCGCCTCCTCGGCCGTGAGGTAGACCAGCAGCCCCTCGGCCAGCCAGACCGAGCGCCGCGCCGGGTCGAACCCGGCCGCGACCAGCCGCTCCGGCCAGCCCGGGTCCTGCAGGTCGGCGACCAGGGCGGTGCGCCCGGTCCGCGGCACGGCGCCGAGCCCGTCCAGGACCTGCTCCTTGAAGGCCAGCACCGGGCCCAGGTCGAGCTCGAACACCCGGGTGCCGGCCGGCCAGTCCAGCCGGTACGCCCGGGTGTCCAGGCCGGCCGCCAGCAGCACCACCTGGTCGGCGCCGGCGGCGGGCAGCCGGTCGTCGTAGAAGCGGGTGCGCAGGATGCCGTGGGTGACCAGGCCCCTGGCGAGGCTGCTGACCGGGCCGGACAGGGCCGGTTCGAGGCCGGCGGCGGTGACGAACGCCAGGGCGTAGGGGTCGACGAAGAGCGGGTCGGGGCGGGAGCTCTCGTAGGCCCGCACCCGGGCGACGGACAGGGCGGTGCGGGAGACCGGGCTGAGCGGTTCGGAGGTCGTCATGCCCGGCAATCTACATCGCCACCGATGCATCGGTGAAGATGTATTCTGTCGGACATGGACGGCGTGCAACTCCTCAGGCTCGGCAAGCGGTTGACCGAACTCGGCCGCGCCCTGATCACCGACCCGGCCTCCGAGCACCTCACCCCCGGGGAGATCGCCGTGATCGCCGACGTGTACCGGCACCCCGCCACCTCCGTCCAGGAGATTCGGGTCCGGACCGGGTTCGCCCAGAGCCACGTCTCGGTCTCCGTCGCCCGGCTGCGCGAACAGGGCCTGCTCGACGCCGCGCCCGACCCGGCCGACGGGCGCCGCACCCTGCTGACCGTCTCCGACCACGCCCGACGCGCCATCCGCGCCCATGTCGCCCGGCCCGCCGAACCGGTCATCGCCAAGGCCGTCCCGGACCCGGCGAAGGCCCGCAGGGTCGCCGAACTGCTGGACGAGCTCGCCGGCCTGCTGCTGCCCTGACCGTCCCCGCCCCCTTCCGTTCCCCCGGCCGCCGGCCCCTGACCGGCCGAGTTCGACAAGTCGGTGACAAACTCCTCCGGTTGCTCCCTCGCGACCGTCGAGCCCTGCCATCATCCGGCTGGACCCGGGAACCGCCCGGGAGGGCCGAGGGAGAGCGATGGACGCGCGGATCGAGGTCGCCGGCGGCGACGAGCCACAGGCGCCCGGCCCCGCCCCCGTCGACGGACCCCCGGCCGTGGCCGACCGCGTCCCGGCACCGCCCGTACGAACGTCACCACCCCGCCCCCACGGCCCCTCCCACCCGCGGAAGCGCCGTCCCGCCGCCCGCGTGATGGCCCGGGTCGTGGCCCGGGTCCTGCTCGTCCTGACCGGTCTGGCCTCCGTCGCCCTCGGCTTCTCCTGGTTCGTCGACGCCTTCGACGCGGCGACCGCCTACCGCGGCGCCCCGGCCTGTACCGCGCCCGTCGCCGCCGCCACGGACTGCACCACCCACGAGACCGGCCGGGTAACGGACAGAAGGGCCGGCTCGAACGAGGATTCCCCCCACTACGAGGTGACCGTCTCCCGCGAGGCGGCGCCCACCGACACCTACGCCGTCTCCGACGGCCTCTTCGGCAGCGTCCGGAGCGGCGACAACGTGGACCTCACCCTGTGGAACGGCCGCGTCGTGGAGATCTCCCACCAGGGCCACCGCTCCCCGGTCACCGAGGTCCCCTGGCTCACCTTCCTCGAACTGGCCCTGCTGGTCGGCGCGGGAACGCTGCTCGCCGTCCACACCCTGCTCCGGCGAGGCTGGGACGGCTGGTTCCTCCCCGCCGTCGCCTGCCTGTTCCTCTCCGTCTTCGCCTTCGCCGGCAGCGTCCTCCTGATCGCGCTGCAGTGGTCCTTCGCCTTCACCCTCACCGTCCCGATCGTCGGCTGGCTGGCCCTCACCACCGTGATCACCGCGATGTGCTGGGAGGACTGACGCCGTAACGGCAGAGGTTCGCCGGGCCGGGCGGGCCGGGCCGGGGCGGGCCGGGGCGGGACGCAGTACCGAGCGGGCGTGACGCCGGCCCGGCGTTACGGGACGTTCCAGGCGGAGATGACCGGCTGCCCGTGCTCAACGGCCAGGAAGCCGAGAGAGCCCGGGTGCGGGTGGCCGAGCAGGCGGGCGGCGGACGCATCGAGCCCGAGCCAGCGAACGGTGATCACTCGCGCCAGATGGCCGTGAGCGACCACGGCGACATCCCCCTGGTCCAGCAGCGGCCGAATCCGGTCCAGCACCGCGTCCGTGCGCGCGGCCACCTGCTGGAGCCGCTCGCCAGGATGGACGGCGTCCCCGGGAACGACGCCGTCGCGCCACAGGTCCCAGCCCGGCCTGGACTCCTGGATCTGCTCGGCGGTCATGCCCTCGTAGCCGCCGTAGTCCCACTCCACCAGGTCCGGATCGGGCCGGACACCGGTCAGACCCGCGAGCTCGGCCGTCCGCATCGCACGGCTCAGCGGGCTGCTGAACACGGCGACCGGACGACGTTCGGCCAGCCTCGGAGCGAGCGCCCTAGCAGCGGCCTCACCCGCATCGGTCAGCGCCACGTCGGTGCGCCCGGCGTGCCGGCCCGACAGGCTCCACTCGGTCTGACCGTGCCGGACAACTATCAGTGCTCCCATGGCCGTGCACGATATCCGATGGCCCGTCGGGTCCGCCCCGGTCGGTGCGCGAAGAACACGGCCCGGGACGGACGGAGTCCGAAACGGCCGGATCCGTCTCCGCCGGCCGACCGGACGGGAGGACTTCTCAGTCCAGCGGCACGTCCAGGCAGGCCCGGCGGTGGCTGAAGGTGTCGATCGACCAGCGGCCGTGGTACCGGCCGGAGCCGCTCTCCCCCACCCCGCCGAACGGGAGTTCCGGGATGCCCAGGTGGGCCACCGGGAGGCCGAAGTTCAGGCCGCCCGAGCTGGTCTCCTCCGCCAGGCGCCGACGGGCGTGCCCGTCCTCGGTGAAGGCGTAGAGCGCGAGGGGACGGTCCCGCTCGTTGATGAAGGCGATCGCCTCGTCCAGCCCGGTGACCTCCAGGACCGGCAGGACGGGGCCGAAGATCTCCTCCCGCATGACCGGGGCGTCCGGCCGCACCTCGGCGAGCAGGGTCGGCGCGATGTAGCGGTCCGCGCGGTCGTGCCGGCCGCCGAAGACCGTGCGGCCCGAGTCGAGGAGGGCGACGACCCGGTCGAAGTGCCGCTCGTCGACGAGGCGTCCGTACGCCCGCGACCGCGCCGGGTCGGGGCCGTACAGCTCGGTGACCGCCCGCTCCAGGGCGCCTTCCAGCGCCCGGGCCGTGGCCGGGTCGGCCAGCAGGTAGTCGGGGGCGACGCAGGTCTGCCCGGCGTTGGAGAACTTGGCGCGGGCCAGTCGGGCCGCGACCGTCCCGAGGTCGACGCCCCGGTCGACGAACACCGGGGACTTGCCGCCCAGTTCGAGGGTGACCGGGGTCAGGTGCTCGGCGGCGGCCCGCAGCACCGCCCGCCCGAAGCCGGCGTTGCCGGTGTAGAGGATGTGGTCGAAGCGCTCGGCCAGCAGGGCGGCGGCCGTCTCGCGGCCGCCCTCCAGCACGGCGATCGCCGCCGGGTCCACGTACTGCGGCAGCAGCCGCGCCAGCAGGGCCGAGCAGGCCGGCGCCAGCTCGCTCGGCTTGGCCAGCACCGTGTTGCCCGCGGCGATCGCACCCGCCACCGGCACCAGCAGCAGCTGCACCGGGTAGTTCCAGGGCGCGATGACCAGGACGGTCCCGAGCGGGTCGTGGCGGGTGTGGGCGCTCGTCCCCGGCGGCAGCCGGGTGAGCGCGGCGGCGGGCACCGGCTCGGGGTGCAGCCAGTCCTCCAGGTTCCGCAGGGTGTGGTCGATCTCCCGTACGGTGAAGTCGACTTCGGCGAGGTCGGCCTCGGCGCGCGGCTTGCGCAGGTCGGCGTGGAGGGCGGCGGCGATCTCCTCGCGGTGCCCGGTCAGCAGGGCGCGCAGCCCGGTCAGCTGCTCGGTGCGCCAGGCGAGCGGCCGGGTGCGGCCGGTGCGGAAGGTCGCGCGCAGCCTGGCGACGGCTCCGGCCGGCGTGTCCGGGAGCGGGCTGTCCGAGGGCCGGCCGTCCGGGGATGTGGCGGGCGGGGTGCTCATGCGGAGTCCTCCCGGGCGGGGTCGGGGATCCAGCTGCCGTGGAAGCCGGCCGGCACCCGTACCGGCAGGTGGACGGTGGCGATCGGGTCGCCGGTGAAGTCCTCGGCGGAGAGGACGACCAGGTCGCTCGCGCCCCGCTCGGGGTCGTGGACGTAGGCCAGCAGGTAGCCGTCGTCCTCGCCGCGGGCGCCCTGCCTCGGGACGAAGGAGGCCTCGCCGGTGTAGCGGCCGGCGCCGAACCGCCGCACGGTGCTGGACTGCCGGCTCAGGTCGTGCTTGATCAGGGCGTCCCCGGCGGCCTCCGGGGTCAGGGCTTCCAGGGCCCCCGCCGCCGCGAAGTGGCGCAGCAGGTCGCCGGCCACGGTGGAGTACCCGTAGCGGTGGGCGCCGCCGACCACCGCCGGGCTGACCGCCGGGAACTCCTGCGGCCGGTCGTCCAGGCGGGTCTCGGTGACCCTGCCGGAGACGGTGTCGACGGTCCAGCGGTCCAGGGTGGGGCTGCTCTGCCCGTCCAGCGCGCCGCCGGCGAACATCCGCGGGTAGCGCACCACGTCGATGACGACCCGGTGGCCGTCCTCGTGGGCGTTGAGCGTGTGGTAGACGAAGCAGGGCTCGACCTCGAACCAGGCGACCTCGGTGCCGTCGCGGGGCAGCAGCCCGATCCGTGCGCCGCCGGTCTCGTCCCAGACCGCCGGGTAGGTCTTGCGCGCGAGGTTGTCGGCCGTGCAGACGCGCGCCGTGAGGTCGAGGACGACGGCGAAGTTCCGGGTCAGCGCCATGTCGTGCACCACCGGCCGGTGCGCGACCGGGACGTCCACGGCCCGGACGACGGCTCCCCGCGGGGAGACCACCAGGTGCCGCAGGTTCTCGCTGTCCCGCTGCCAGGTGATCGCGTGCAGCTCGCCGGTGACCGGGTCGAGCTTCGGGTGGGCGGCGAACCCCTCGGGCAGCGTGCCGCAGAAGTCGCTGGCGCCCACCGTCTCGATCTCGTAGGAGAGTTCGTACGGGCGGAAGCCCCCCTCGACCAGCGCGAAGGTGCGGTCGGCGTGCCCGATGACGTGGGTGTTGGGCGCGACGTCGGTGATCCTCGGTGCGGCGCCGGGGCGCGGCCGCTCCCCCAGGGCCTCGGCCACGGCGGCGCTGCGCACCAGCCGGTTGCGGTACCACCGGGCCCGCCCGTCGAGCAGCCGCACCCCGTGCACCATGGCGTACCCGCCGAACAGGTGCCTCGGCCGGGGGTCCTCCGCCCGCATCCCGTTGGGCCCGTTGCGCAGGTACCGGCCGTTGAGCTCGGCCGGGATCGTGCCCGTGACCGGCAGGTCGAACGCGGTGACTTCCTCGCCCACCGGCGTGTAGGCACCCGTGAACGGATTGGTGACGGTGGACACCGCAGATTCCTCCAGGCCGCATTCCGACGTCCGCTGCGCCCTCGGGGCAGCGCGGACTGCCCAACGAGCGGACCGCCCGCCGGGTGACGGCCGGTGGCGCGTGGGGGTCACGCCCGCCGGAGGGCCGTCAGCCGTCATCCGGTCGACGGTTCCAGAGCGCCGACTTCGAAGACGTCCGCCACGACGACCGCCGTGACCTCACCCGCGTCGTCATGTCCCACCCAGACCGGGTGGACGCCGTCTCCGCCCAGCAGGAAGGTGACCAGCTCGGCCCCGCCGGCCTCGTCGGTCACCTTGCTGCAGCCGCCGTCGAGTTCGCCCGCTCCGAGATCGAGCACCCGTTCAGCGTCTCAACCCCCCGATCCGGGTCCACTTGCGAGCCGCATTCGAACAGCACCATCATCGGGACGCCCGGAACCGCCCACGAGCCATTCCCGAACCCGCCCTCCCAGGAGCAGACTTGACTGTCGAATCCCCCTGACCGGCAGTACCGCGCACCCGCCCACCGCCTTGCAGCGAGGAGCCCTCCCGGTGATCGACTTCAACGTGCTGACCGACCTGGCCCACCGCGAGGACGTCCAGCGGATCGGCGTCGGCGTGGTGGTCCGCGACACCTCCGGCCGGATCCTGATGATCCGCCGGGCCGCGCACGACACCCTGCCCGGCCGGTGGGAGTACCCGGGCGGCGGCCGGGCCGGCGACGAGACGGTGGAGGCCGGCGCGACACGGCGACTGGCCGAGGAGACCGGGCTCGCCGGCCTGCCACTGGAGTACGCGCGGCACCTGGACCTCACCGACCGGCGCGGCCTGCGCGTGCGCCAGTTCGTCTTCACCACGGTCGTGCCGGACGGCACCGCGATCCTCCTCTCGCCCGGCCACGACGACCACCGGTGGGCCGCCCCCGACCGGCTGCCGCCCACCAGCGACGGACAACACACCGTGATCGAGTGGCTCAGCCGCCGCCTGGCCCTCCCCGGCTGGCGGCCGGTCGGCGGCTACCTCACCACCATCGCCCGGCCCGGCTCCTACGGCTGTTTCCTCGTCACCGATCCGCAGGGGCGCGTCCTCGGGCTGCGCTCCACCGTCGACCCCGGCGTGTGGAACTTCCCCGGCGGCAACGTCGAGCACGGCGAGACACCGTTCACCACCGCCCTGCGCGAGGCCCGGGAGGAACTGGGCCTCGACCTCGCCGCGGAGAACCCGCAGGTGCTGCGGCGGCGCCTGGTCGCCGTCGTCCACGAGCAGGCCGGCAGCCTGTTCCCCGTCCCCGCCTGCGGATACGTCTTCGACGGCGGCGTCCTCACCGCCGAGCAGCAGGCCCGGATCCGCCTCGACCCCGCCGAGCACACCGAATGGCGCTTCGAGACCGCCCACGACTGGCAGGACCACATGGGCCCGGACCGCTACCGGCGGCTCCTGCAGGCCCTGCGCGCCCACCGCAGCGGCACCCCGCTCTACCTCGAACGCCCGGCCCCGGACGACGACTTCGAGGGCGTCATGGTCCTCGTCACCGACCCGGCCGGACGGCTGCTGATGCACCACCGCGACGACAAGCCCGGCATCGCCTGGCCCGGCTACTGGACCCCGATCGGCGGATGGCGCGAGGCCGACGAGACCCCCGAGGAGAACGCCGCCCGCGAGGTCCGCGAGGAGGCCGGAATCACCATCACACGGATGCGGCCGGTGCCCGGCCCGCAGCACGAGCTCGTCTCCCCGCTCGTCCGCGTCCTGCACGCCGCCTGGGACGGCTCCGACATCGACCTGCGGCTCGGCGACGAGGGCCTGGCCGTCCGCATGGTCCCCTTCGGCGAGGTCCTCGACCTCAAGGTCCCGCCCTACATGCGGCACTACCTGCCGCTGCTCGCCGCTGCGGCCGACCACCCCGCCGGCGGCACCTGGTGACCCGGCCCGCCCCCACCGGCCGCCCGGCCGACCACCCGGCGCCCCGCGCAACCGGCGCGGACCCGCTGACGCTGGTCGTCGGCGTCCACCTCGTCCTGGTCGCCGACGGCACGGTGCTCCTCGGGCGACGCCGCAACACCAGCTACGCCGAAGGCCTGTGGCACCTCCCCGCCGGCCACATGGAGCCCGGCGAACCGATCACCCGCAGCGTGGCACGCGAGGCCGAGGAGGAACTCGGCATCACCATCGCCGAGGACGACCTCGAACTCGTCCACACGCTGCACCACCTCGACGCCGACGACGGCCGCAGCCGCCTCCAGCTCTTCTTCCGCCCGGCCCGCCACACCGGCCAGGTGCGCAACGCGGAGCCGCACAAGTGCGAGGAGCTGCGGTGGTGGCCGCTGGACCACCTGCCTCCCGACACCGTGCCCTACACCGCGCACGCGCTCGGTGAGATCGGCCGCGGCAAGCCGCTGTCCGTCGTCGGCTGGCCGGACTGACCGCCGCCGCCCCGGCCGCGCCGGCCACCTGAAGCGCCCGCCCGCCCAACCGTCCTGGTCCTCCTGGAGGCAGCACCGTGGAAAGCTCTCGCCGGACCGTAGCCGTGATCGCCCCCGACCGTGACCGGGGCCAGGGCCGGGGCCGGGGCCGGGGCCGGGCCGCGACCGTCCGCTGCACCGCGAGCGGCCGGGGCACCACGCCGATGTGGACGATCCCCGGAGGCAAGGTCGAGGTCGACGAGCGCCTCGACGAGGCCGCCGCCCGCGAACTGCGGGAGCGGACGGGGCTTCTCCGCCCACGGCTGGGGAACGAACGTTTCGACCCGCGCACGCTGATCGGCGCGTGACACCGATGGGCCGACACCGCCGACCGCCCTCCCCCCGGCTGCCGGAGGACACCGACGCCCGGCTGCGCGCCATCGCCGGCGGGCAGCCCGTCGTGGAGGAGGGCGTCGTCGTCTTCCTCGGCAGCACTGTCCCGTACGTCTATCGGACCGTACACCGGCCCGACGGCACGACCGACCGGCACCTCGTCCGCCTGGACCCCCCGCCACCACGACCGCTTCACTGACCGTCAGGCCCTCCGCCGGCGGTGCGGGGCTCGCAGGGGGCGGGGAACGGCACGATCACGGTCCCTGCCCACCGGACGCGGGAGCGCGCTCTCCGTGGTGGGGTGTCACGCTCCCGTCCGTCGGCCGACCCGCCAGGCCGGCCGACGGCGGACGGCCTGCGGTCAGTGCAGCCAGGGCTGGTAGTTCGGGTTGTCCACGCAGCCGGACTCGACCAGGGAGGCGGTGGCCCGGTCGACCGGGCAGGCCCGGCGGATGAAGTGCCGGTCCACGCCGCCGGGGAACGCGACTTCGACCTGGTCGGCGTACTGGTGCTGGTCGCCGATGGTCGCGTTGACGTCGATGCCGCCGGGGGCGTCGATGAAGTAGTCCCAGGGCACCTTCTTCCACTTCTTGTACAGCTCGGGGTCGTAGGTGGTGCTGACGAACGGCGAGGGCTGGTTCTGCAGCACGTAGCTGGTGATGTCGTACTGGCCGTTGACGGTGTCCTTCGGGCCGAAGCCCTCTTCGAAGATGACGGACGGATCGCGGCCGTCCGAGCGGAAGAGCGGGTGGCAGTTCTTGCGCCAGTGCGGTTCGGGGGTGATGCGGGGTACGTCCACCCGGCGGTCCACGGCGGCGTACAGCGGGTCCGGGCCCTTGGGGAGGTTCTCGAAGGTGCTGGCGGGGAGGGTGACGGCGGGCCGGACGGCGCAGTCGTCGGCGCGCAGTTCGGCCTCGTCGGCGAAGTCGATCCGGCGGCCGTCCAGGAGGATGGCGACGGCCTCGGTGCCGAGTTCGCGGACGATGACGCCGTCGCACTGGGGGCCGCTCCAGAGCGCCTCCCCGCTGGGGTCGAGGCAGCTGAACGGGGCGGGTTCGGTCGCGGCCGCAGGGGCGGCGGCGGCCGGGATCTCGGGGATGAGTACGACGGCGCAGGCGAGGGCGACTGCGCCGGCGGCCGTGCGGATGCGGATGTTGATCACGACCGTTACCCTGGCCGCCCCCGGGCCCGGAGATACCGCACCTCACCCGATCAGGGGCGTGTCCTCGTCGCCGATTGACGCTCTCGGCCGTCCCGGTCCGCTCGGACCCACAGTGTGCGCGAGGCGGCGGCCCGCCGCCTCGCGTCAGACGTGGACGACCGGCACACCGGTCAACTCCACTCCCGCCTGGCCGAGTTCGGCGAGGGCCCGGGCGGTGGTGTCGGCGGCGACGCCCGCGGTGTAGTCGAGCAGAACGCGGACGTCGAAGTCGGCCCGCACGCCGTCGAGCGCGGTCGCCTTCACGCAGTGGTCGGTGGCGATGCCGACTACGTCCACCTCGGTGACCTCCCGCGCGCGCAACCAGTCCGCGAGCCCGGTCCCGTCCGCGGTGAAGCCCTCGAAGCCGCTCTTGGAGGCGGAGTGCGCGCCCTTGTAGAAGACCTCGTCCACCTTCGTCCCGACCGTGGGGGCGAACTCGGGGTGGAACTCGCTCCCCTCGGTGCCGGCGACGCAGTGCACGGGGAAGGAGTCCTTGAAGTCCGGGTGCTCGGAGAAGTGGCTGCCCGGGTCGAGGTGGTGGTCGCGGGTGGCGACGACGTGGGTGTACTCGCTGCCGGCGGTGCGCCCGACGAGATCGGCGATGGCCCGGGCCCGCCCGGCGCCTCCCCCGACCGGAACGGCTCCGCCCTCGCAGAAGTCCCTCTGTACGTCGACCACGATCAGTGCACGCCCCACGGCACGGCCTTTCTCACGGGATCCTCGGTCCCCCACCCGTGCCCTGCCGGACCGCGGAACGCGCGTTCCACCCGCGATGTTCACCCGGGCCGAGCACACGCCGCGGCGGCGTGCGGTGCGGCGCTCCGGGCCGCCCGGCCCCGGCCCCGGCCGGAGCCGCCCGGGCCGTGCCCGTCGGGGACACGGCCCGGGGACGACGGGGACCCCGCCCGCTATCCACCCGCCCCCTTCTCCTCGGCGCGGACACCCACGAGGCCGCCGTGGAGGGCCGGGTCGCTCGGCACGTCGAGGCCGAGGCCGAGGTCGAGGTCGAGGTCGAGGTCGAGGTCGAGGTCGAGGTCGAGGTCGAGGTCGAGGTCGAGGTCGAGGTCGAGGTCGATCACCGCCCGGTCCCCTCGTCCTCCCGGACCGGCAGGGTCCGCTGGGCCGGGAGGCCGGTGCGTTCGTTCTGCAGGTCCCACAGTTCCCTGAACCGGCCGCCCTCCTCGGCCACCAGCTCGGCGAACGTGCCCTCCTGGAGGACCTTTCCGTCCTCGAGCACCACGATCCGGTCGGCGACGGCCACGTTGGTGAGCCGGTGGGTGACCAGGACGACGGCCCGTTCCCGCGCGACCGCCCGCAGGTTCTGGAAGATCCGGTGCTCGGCGCGCGGGTCGAGGGCGGCGGTCGGCTCGTCCAGGACGAGCAGCCCGGCCTCGCGGTGGAACGCCCGGGCGATGGCCAGGCGCTGCCACTGGCCGCCGGACAGCTCCTCGCCGCCCATCCACTCCACCGCCAGCAGGGTGGACAGCCCCCGGCGGAGCTTGGCGACGACGTCGGCCGCCCCGGAGGCGTCGGCGGCGCGCAGCACCGCCGCGTCGCCCTCGGCGGTGGGCTGGCCCAGCGTGATGTTCTCGCGGCAGGTCAGCGGCCAGCGCGCGTAGTCCTGCGGGACGACGGCGACCTGGCTCCACAGGGCGTGCGGGTCGAGGTCGCGGGTGTCGCGCCCGTCCCACCGCACCGATCCGGCATCGGGCAGGTAGAGCCCGGCCAGGAGCTTGGAGAGGGTGGTCTTGCCGGAGCCGTTCTCCCCCACCAGGGCGAGGATCTCGCCCCGCTCGACGTGCAGGTTCACCCCGTCCAGTGCCTTGCGCTCGGAGGCCGGGTAGGCGTAGCGGAGGTTCTCCACCGCGATCCGGCGCGGCGGCTCGGGGACCTCGGTGCCGCGCCGGGGCCGGTGACCGCCGGCGGTGTCGAGGAAGCTCGACCAGTCGTCCAGGTACATGCCGGTGCGGAAGAGGTCCGCGCCGTAGCCGACGATGCCGCGCAGGCTGGTGCCGACCGCGGTCAGGGCGAACACGGCCGCGCCGCCGCGCGGCAGGCTCATCCGGCCGGTGCTGACCAGCCACAGCATCGCCGCCCACACCACCGCGCTGCCGAGGCCGGAGGCGGCTGCCCCGATCACCGACACCCGGGCGCTCTGCATCGCCGCCCGCCGCGAAGTGGCATCCAGCCTCCGGCCGACCTGGTCGTACTTGACGAGCAGGAACTCGCCCATGGTGTCGGAGCGGACCTGGTCGGCGTTGCGCTTGAGGTGGATGTACCAGCGCAGGTTGGCCATGATCCGGCGGTCGCCGACCGCGGCCCGGTTCGCCAGGAACTGCACCCGGGCGGCGTGCACCGACGCGATCCCCTGGGGCAGCGCGGCGAGCACCAGCAACGGCAGGAGGGCGGGGTGGAGCACCGTCAGCACGCCGGCCGCGCCCAGGAGCGAGGCGAGGGAGGCGAGCAGGTTCTGCGCCTCCCCGACGATGTCCACACAGACCTCGGCGCCGCGGTCCGCGGCTTCCAGCTCGTCGTTGTAGCCGGCGTGATCGTAGGCGGTCAGTTCGGCCGCCACCGTGGCGCGCAGCACCGCGGCTTCGGCCTCGCGGGAGATCCGCGGCGACAGGTGGATGGTGATGGTGCGGATCGTGATGCCCAGCAGGGAGCGGGCGCCGGCTGCCGCCGCGATCACGAGGATCGACGGCGCCGCGTGGGCGAGCTTGTCCTCGACCCGGCCGGGGCCGAACAGCGCCGAGATGGTGCCGGTGGTCGCGAACAGGCCGGCCGCGCCGAGCACCGCGGACACGGCCTGGCAGACCAGGAGCAGCGTGACGGAGGCACGGTCGATGCGCCAGCCGAGGCGGAACGCGCGGACGACGAGCACGGGCAGGCGGCGGGCCATCGCGTTGACGCCGATCGCCTCGATCGCCTCGATGCGGCGCCCGTCGGCGAGCCACCGCAGTTCCTCGTCGGCGGCCTCCGCCGGGGTCGCGGCGGTCACGCGATCGCCCCCTTGCTCGAAGCACGGGCCACCAGGGCCGCCGTGACGGGTGGGACGTGGATCGCCGGGGTGGGGTGACAGGCCACAGATCCTCCAGACGCAGAGCGGTGCGCGGACGCGCGGAAGCACCGGCACCGGCGCGGACGAGAAGCTCAAGTCTGCTTCTCTCAGGCCGAGTTGACGGTATTGACGGAGTCGTTACGGATGGATGGCGTCCGATGATGGTGCTGTTCGAGCGCGGCGTTCAAGTGGATTTGCCTCCGGGCGAGCCCGGGTCGAACGGGGACTTTTCGAGCATGTTCCGCGTGCGGTCCGGACCGCACGCCACTCGGTCGTCCACGGGACCGGGAGGGCGGCGGAGCCCAGTGCGCAGGCGGCGAGAGCGTGTTCGAACGCGGCCTTCCGGGCCGGTCCGAGGGGGCCGCGGACACCCCGGCGGGCGAGGAGGCCGCACAGGGCGGGGCCGCCGCCGGATTCACCCGTTCGGGGAGTCCGGCGGAGTCGGGCGCCCGAGCGGGTTTCGGGCGCCGGGCGCACCCGCGCCGGCCGCGCGCCGAGCAGCGCGCGACCCTTCGCATCGGGGGAAAGCGTTCGGAGCGGCGCCCGTCCCCAGCGTTCGATCCACCCCACCACGGGCCGGGCCGGACTGCCCGACCCGGCACTGTCAGTGCCCCCCGGTAGGTTGCCGAGCATGACCACTGTGACGAGCGCGACCGCGTTCCCCACGACCACCGGACAGCCCACCACGGCCGGGCGCACCCCCGGCACCCCCGCCCACGGCTCCGCCGCCACCATCGAGGTGATCCCGCTGTGGGCCGCCCCCTGGTCCCCCGCCGCACAGGCCGCCGCGCGGCGCTGAGTCGACCGGCAGCTCGCCGGTCGCCCTGCTGCCGCGGCCGGACCGTGGTTCCCACCAGCCCGTCACGCCGGTTCCGGCAGTGCGGTCAGTCCAGGTAGCCGGCCGTGCGGTAGCCGCCGCGGGCCGTGCGCTCCACCTCCGAGGCGCCCCAGGTGTGCGGCACGGCGAGATTCCAGCGGGACCGCAGGACCGCGTGCTCCTCCCGGTTCCGGGTCACGTACCACTGCCCCATCCGGCACCACGCCAGCGGCTCATCGGCCTCGGTGGCCACCGCCCGCACCAGTTGCGCCGCCTGCCGGGCGACCTGGTTCTCCAGCGCGGCAGCCTGCGCCTCCAGGTACTGGTTCATCCGGTAGGTGGCCTGGTCGCCGTGCTGAAACATGGCGTACTCGGAGTCGGCGGCCATGTGCAGGGTGCCGTTCCCCATGGTCACCGTGCCGCTGCGCACCACCTCCTCCTGGGAGTTCCGTGCGATCCCGCTGTTGAGGCGGTTGAGCAGCTTGGCCTTCTCGGGGGTGGCCTCCGGGATCTGGCCGCCACCGGTGCCGCCCTGCGCGGAGTAGACCTCGTGGAGGTCGTAGTCCCCGGTGTAGAGGTACTGCTTCCACCGCGGGTCGGTCTTCAGCTGGGCCAGCTGCGGTCCGCCGTCCGTCTTGGTCATGTCGATCGGCACGTACTTCTCGCCCCTGGGGCCGGTCCGGACGATCTCCGGGTCCGTCATCGTGTCGGGCAGGCGGGCGATCCGGACGCCGGCCAGGCCGTCCGCGTTCCAGTGGCCGACGAAGCCGCTCAGGTCGTGCTGCTCCAGCAACTCCAGTACGCGTTCCGGCTCGCCCGGCGTCTGTCCGGGTCCGGGGCCGTACTTCTTGCGCACGGACGCGGGCTTGATGGACTTCTCCAGGATGGTGTGCGGTTTGGGTTTGGCTCCTTCCGCGATGCGCCGGATGGAGTGTTCGCCGGTCTCACGGACGGCGATGGTGTACTTGTGCTTCCTGCACACCTCGGAGATGGCGGCCCAGTGGTCCTCCCACACGATGTTCCGCAGCTCGGACGACCGTCCGCCGGGCGTGACGGTCTCCCCGTCGTACGTGGCGGCCCCGCAGATCCGCAGCACGTTGTTCGGGTCCATCCGCGTCTGCGGCCTTCGCGGTGCTGCCGCCTGGTCGCCCGTCACGCGTTGGAGGGCCGGCGCCGTCCGGCGGTCGTCCGGGCCGGCGCCGTCCCGCTGCTCCGCGATCATGCGTGCCGTCGTCGAGTTGCCGACGGTGCGCTGCAGGGCCTCGGCACCCCTCGGAAACGCGTCCTCCGCCGCGGGTCCTGTGCCCCTGGCGGACCGTCGGGCGGTGGCCGCGTCGCGATGAGGACGCCCGGCCTTCTGCGGATGTTCCCTTGAGTGCATGCTGAACCCCCTCGGTCCCCTCCGCCCCTTTATACCGGGGGTGTCGGCGAGCGTGGAGGGCAGTTGCGGCCGGGCGCACGGAAGTTGGCCCCTCAGGGCATCGGTTCTGCACTGCGGGGCCGCGAGCCCGGGCCCCCTCCCGGCCGGGGCTGCGGCAGAGATCCACCGAGCCGACCCCGGGACTCCGCCGACCTCCCCGCCGGAATCGTGGACACGACCGCGGCGCGGACGGCAGCATCGTGTGCCGCCGTCCGCGCCGCCGGTGCGATCGGCCGTCAGGCCCCGGTGGGTGTCACCGCGCACTGGTCGTCGTTGACGACGGCGAGGTACTGCTCGGCGACGAGGACATCGATCTTGTAGTCCTTCTCGCCGAGTTCCTTGGGCTTGAGGGCCTTGTCGAGCCACTCCTGGATTCCGCCGCCGGGCATCCCGTAGAAGGCCGCGACGTGTCCTCGCCGGACGTCGAACGGCTTCAGCACGGACAGGCAGTGGTAGACCTCGCCGTCGTCCGGGTCGGGGTTGAGCGAGTCCGGCGTCAGCGAGCGCTGGGTGAACGGTGTGCCGGGGTCGGAGAGGTAGCCGCCGTGGAGCGCGCCGAAGCGGTCGAGCCTGGTGCCGACCGGCACCGTCCACAGCGTCTCGTCGACCACGCCGTTGATCTGCTGGAAGCCGCGGTCGGGAGCGAAGGCCCAGTCGCCGCTCTGCTTCGGGTCGGTGTTGGCGTACAGCGTCACGAAGTGCGGGGCGCTGAGCCCGCCGAAGCGCTGGTAGCCCCTCAGCAGGGTGGCGGTCGGCTCCGTGTTCGGCAGAGCGGCGGGGCCGAGGCGGGACTGCCCGCAGTAGTACAACTCCGGGTGGGGGTCCGCGGGGCCGTCCGGGCATTCGGCGGAGCGGACGACTCCGGCACCCGCCGACCGGCCTGCGGCGTCCTCCGCGACCGCCGCTCCGGCGAGCGGCAGGGCGCAGGCGAGGGAGAGGGAAAGGGAGAGGGCGAACATCGGGCGAAGGCGCACGGCGTGCTCCGTTCCTTGAGGTGTGGGCTGTCGTGGGGTGCGGTGGGGCACGAGGATTCGTCCGCTGCCCGTCGACGCTGCCGGGGGCTCTTCCCGTCGCCATGGGCGTCCTTGGCCGCGGTGGAGCCGACCGAGGTCCCGTGGGGGGAGACTTCGGCCTCCGGCCCGGCACGGACATCACGCCGTCTCCCCGAAGCCCGTCATTCGCCCACGGACGATAGGGTCGGCCGGCTGCCTCGGCGGCAAGCCACGCCGGGCTCGCGGCGCGGGCCAGCCGACCAGCCCTGCGGACTCGGCCGATGGCGGCGCTCCCGTCCCCGGACGCCGGGAGTTCCACCAGGGGACCCGCGTCCGAGCAGCCGGACGTGCCCCCGGACGTGCCCGTGGGCGGCGAGGCGAAGAGCCGGCCGGGCGCCGCGGGAACGCGGTGCCCGGCCGGCTCACGGCCGCCGGTCTCCCCGGTGCTACGGCGCCGGGCTGAGCTTCTTCCACGGCCGGCCGCCGTTCGCCTCCGCCGTGCCGGGGGCGACCGTGGTGTACCACTGGGCGTACCAGTAGGAGCCCTGGTACTTCACGAACGCGGCCGTCGAGGCGGCCGGGTCGCCGGTGAGCAGGTGGGTCTCCCGGGCGGTGGCGCCGCCTGCGAGTCCCGGCACCGCGCTCCGGGCCTACTCAGCGGAGCCGTCACGACGTGTGCTGGTTCACGGCGGAGGAATCGGGCCCGGAAATGGCCCGCAGACCCCTCGGGGAGGCCAGAGCCCGGAGGGGAGGTCCTGCTGGGCCCCGAGGAAGTAGTCCACCCCCTCCTCGAACAGAGCCGTCTCGACGACTGCCCGCAGCGGACCCTGAGCCTCGATGGGAACCGGGTACACGCCGGCCATCATCCACTCGTCATCGCCGAGCTCGAACAGGCCCCTCACCCGGAGGAACTGCTCTCGCGTCACCGTGACGGACGAGCAGAGCCACTCATCGGGGCCGAATCCCTCCAGCACCCACCTGAGATTGCGGCCGTCCTCGAACGGATACTCCTCATTCATCGGCCGATCCTACGGCGCTCACGCCGTCGGCCGCCCGCCCCGTCGAACTCGTGCGGCCCGGCGCATCCCTCGCTGCCGGGCCGCACAAGCACCCGCTGCCGGCCTGTGCGCCGCGCCGGACCCGGCGTCAGGGCCGGGTCCGGTGCGGCATGCCGGGTGGGCCGTGCGCCGTGGGTCAGCGCACGGTGACGGTGAACACGGGCGAGGCGGCGCTTCCGCTGATGATGCGCAGCTCGTTCAGGCCCTTGATGCCGAGCTTCACGCCGAGGGAGTAGGAGCCGGTGCTGGTCGTGGTGACGGAGGCGGGCAGGGTGACCCACGCGCCGTGCTGCTTCTGCTGCAGGGTCACCGTGCTTCCCGCCTTGAGGCCGGTGGTCGTGCCGGTGACGCGGAACAGCTGCCACGCCTGGACGGTGGAGACCGACGGCTTGGCGGTGATGCCGGCCTGCGCGGTGGCGGCCGCGGGCTGGGTGGCGGGCACGGGCTGGGAGACGGGGGCGGCCGCCATGGCGGTGCCCGCCACGGCGAGGGAGGCCGCGGCCAGGGTGGTCACGGCGGCCAGGCGCAGGGAGTTCCGCTTGGAGACGATCACGGTGTGTCCTTTCCAAGGTGGATCCGGCCCGAAGGCACGATCGGTGCGACTCGGGCCCTGTCATCTGTGGAGACGCCCCGCACCCCACTCGGGTTGTGGACGAAACGTCACCACCTTGTAACAGTAAGCGATTTCGCGCGGAGGCGGATGGTCCGGCGGCTCGACCGCGCCGGTTCCGCCGGCAACTCCGTTGGCCCGTCGTCGTCGCCGTCCTGCGGCCGGGGGGATGCGGCGGACTTCCCGCGCACCGCAGGCGAGTTGGCTAGACTGCGGCGGGCCTGGCATGATCACCAATGAAGGGGCAGGGAATGACCACCGACGAGACCGTGGCGACGGCCGCCGAGTTCGGATCCGATGAATCGGCCGCCCTGCACATACGCCAGGACGTTCCGCACAGCGCCCGGATGTACGACTACTTCCTCGGCGGCAAGGACAACTTCGCGGTCGACCGCGAGGCGGCCGAACGCGTCCTGACCGTCTTCCCCACCATGCGCACCGCGGTCCACGCCAACCGCGCCTTCATGCACCGCGCCACCCGGGCGCTGGCCCGGCGCGGTCTGCGCCAGTGGCTGGACATCGGCACCGGCATCCCCACCTCGCCGAACCTCCACGAGGTCGCCCAGGCCGTGGAGCCGGCGGCCCGCGTGGTCTACGCCGACAACGACCCCGTCGTGCTGGCCCACTCCCGCGCCCTGATGACCAGCACCCCCCAGGGCCGCACCGCCTACGTCCACGGCGATGTCCACGACCCGGCCGCCATCCTGGCCACTCCCCAGGTCGCCACGACCCTCGACCTCACGCAGCCCGTGGTTCTGTCGATGGTGGCCCTGCTCCACTTCGTCCCGGACCTCGGCGACGCCCACGCCATCGTCAAGCACCTCCTGGACCCGCTGCCGTCCGGCTCCGCGCTCGTCCTCTCCCACGCCACGGCCGAACTCGACCCGTCCGGCGCCTCCAAGGTGCAGGAGATCTACAACCAGGCCGGCACCTCCCTGCGGCTGCGCCACAAGGACGAGTTCGCCACCTTCTTCTCCGGCCTGGACCTCCTCGACCCCGGTATCGTCCCCGCCCACCGCTGGCACGGCGACGACACCGACGTCGCCACGGACGCTCTGCCCGCGACCGTCACCGACGCCCAGGTCTCCTTCTACGCGGCCGTCGCCATCAAGCCCTGATGCCCGCGGAGTCGGGAGCATGACGATCCGTGGCGTGAGCACCGGCAGGTGGTCACGCCACGGCCCCGGCCACGCGGGCCTGGACGCGCCACGAGAACCGGGCGCGCCGCTCCGTCAGGGCCGGGCAGCGCGCGCTCAGGGCCGGGCAACGCGGTCAGGTCGAGCCGGGCGGCCGGCTCGGCGTCGGTGCGGGCGGCCGTCCGAGCCAGCGGGCCGGACGGCAGGAGGCGGTGTCGGCCGGACCGGTCCCTGACGGGCACACCTGCGCCCGGGCGGAGGGAATCGATTTCTCGGACTCCGGGCCCTCGGGGAGGTACGCGTATTCCACGATCGTGAGTTCCCGGCCGCCGCCGAAGTCCACGAACCGCTGGTGAAGCGGCCCGAAGACGTGGTCGTCGTCGCCCTTGATCACGACCTTCCTCGCATCACCGGGAAAGACGGTGAAGATCGCCCACCCGCCGAGCCAGATCGGGACCGGCTGGTCCGCCAGGGAGTCGAGCGAGGTACCGATGACGACCTTGGTGACGCCGTCGCCCTTCCTGATCGTGGCGAGACACTCCACCTCGCCGCCTCCGAGCCACACCGCGGCCGCGTGGCTGCGTCCGATTCCGTTGTCCAGGACCACCATGTCCGTCAGGGCGGGCACCGGACAGGCCTCCGGGCTCGCACCCGGTAGGGCCAGACTGCCGACGATCCACTGCGCCGACGCCGGGGCGGCCGGCGACAGCACGACCCCGTGCCCGGCCGGCGCCGGCCGCACGACGACGGTCGGCGAGGGCAGCCCGCCGTCGCCCCAGTCGCCGCCGCCCTGGCCCGTACAGGCCGCGGCCCCCAGCACCAGCGCCAGCACCGCCGCCCGCCCCGTCGCCCCCGCCGTCCGTCCCACTGTGCCTCCCCCGCGCCGTACTCTCCTCCCAGTCTTCCCGCCGCGGTGGCCCGGAAGCGTCCGTGAACAGCAACAACCGGGCATCGAAGGCCAGTTGAATGGACGCGACCGCCACAGGGCGGGAACGGGGCACCTGACGTCCCGCTCGGGGAGAGCTCCGACACAGGGGAACCGATCACCGAGTGCGCGCCGGGAGGCGGCCCGCCCCTGGGATGTCAGTGACTTCACCTATCCTCTTGATCATGAGCCGCACCACCCCGCCCCGCCCGGTCGACGTGACCGCGCACTTCCCCGAACTCGCGCCGATGGCCCGCACCGCCGTACGACTTCACCCCCGCGCCGGCGAACCGACCGCGGCGGAGAGTTCGATCGGCGGGCCCCTGCTCTGGCCCGAGCGGGAGCCGTGGCCCACCTGCCCGGAGCACGGTGGCCCCTCGCAGTTCGGCGCCACCCCCGAGGACGTACGGCTGAAGCGCCGGATCATCGCCGAGATGTGGCGCCGGCCCGACACCGGCGGGGGCGACCCGCTGAGCCCGGAGGAGCGCGCGACGGTGGAGCGCGTCCACCGGGGCTCGGAGATCGCCCAGAGCGGACCGGTCCCGATGGTGCCGGTGGCCCAGCTGTACGCCGCCGACGTCCCCGGCCTGCCGTGCCCGGACGGCACCGACCTGCTGCAGGTGCTCTGGTGCCCGTTCGACCACGACGACGAGGACTGCCTGCCCCGTACCGAACTGCGCTGGCGGGCCGCCGCCGAGGTGACCGACCCGCTCGAAACGGCCCCGCAGCCATCGGTGATCGGCAACGAGGAATACCTCCCCGCGGCGTGCGTCCTGCACCCCGAAACGGCCACCGAGTACCCGGCCCCGCACGAACTGCCGAAGGAACTGCGGGAACGGATCCACGCGTGGGAGGACCGG
This sequence comes from Kitasatospora sp. NPDC058048, assembly GCF_042885555.1. Lineage (NCBI taxonomy): Bacteria > Bacillati > Actinomycetota > Actinomycetes > Kitasatosporales > Streptomycetaceae > Kitasatospora > Kitasatospora sp. NPDC058048. The sequence continues at coordinate 54,797 of NZ_JBHVRT010000001.1, forward strand.
CACGACCTCGTCTACCAGTACGACCTCGCCGTCGCCCCGGGCTGCAAGGCGGGCGGCCACGCCCCGTGGAGCTTCTCCGACCCGGGCCACCCGATGGCCTGTGCCGAGTGCGGCTCCGGCCTGCGCCCGCTGCTGACCCTCAACGGCAATGAGTGGGACGGCGGCAGCGGAGGCTGGCGACCGGAGGAGGAGTCCGGCTACACCGGCCCGCACTCCCTCGGCCCGGCCACTGCCACCCAGCTCGGCATCGGCCGCAGCGGAAGCCTTCAGGTGTACGTGTGCACGACCTCCTCCGAGCACCCGCACCTGCAGAACAACCAGTGACACGCGCTGTGCGGAAAGCCCGGACGGCCCGGCGTCCGGTCGAGGCCGGTCGCGGCCGGTCGCGGCCGGTCGAGGCCGGTCGCGGCCGGTCGCGGCCGGTCGCGGCCGGTCGCGGCCGGTCGCGGCCGGATCGGACGACGAGGACGGTCCGAAGCGGTAGCCGGTTCCCCGACGGTACCCGGGTTTTCAGTTCCGGCTGCCGGGCCGGCTGTCCCCTCGCTGGTACGACGCTGAGCCCGGACTACGACGCTTGGGCTCGAACGTCGGGGCCCGGTCCGGTGAGCACCGGACCGGGCCCCGACGTCCGCCCGCACTGCCGCTGTCAGCGCAGCGAGTCCGCGAACTCGACCAGCAGCTCGTTGACCGCCTCCGGCTCGTCCACGTGGGCCGGGTGCCCCGCCCCCGGCACGACGGCCGCCCGGGCGAGCGGGCTGAGGGCAGCGGTGGCGTGGGCGTGCTCGGCGGGCCAGAACTGGCTCTGCTCCCCCGCGACGATCAGCGCGGGCACGGTGATCCGGGAGACGACGTCCCGCCAGTCCTGGCACGCGTGGTCGAACATCAGCGGGAAGGTGTCCGGCGTGATGTCCCGTACCGCGCCCCTGCCTCCGGCCGCACGGATCTTCGCGTCGACCTCCTCCTCGCTCTGCCAGGCCCGGCCGCGCCCGGTCCCGAGGACGTTCGCGGGGTCGAGGAAGAAGGTCCCGAGGTTCTCCATCGTCAGCCCGTAGAAGCCGTGCTCCCAGCCCGGGTCGTTGACCATCTTCGGGCTCTGGTCGATCGAGACGATCCCGGCCAGCCGCTCGCACCCGAAGAGGCTCGCGTACGCCCAGGCGTGGCTGGCGCCCATCGACTGGCCGACCAGCAGCACGCCGTCCAGTTCCAGGTGCGCCAGCAGCTCCTGGACGTCCTTGCCGCCGCGCGACATCCGCAGACCGTACGGCGGCCGGTCCGAGCCGCCCGCCCAGCGGCGGTCCAGCGAGACCACCCGGTACCCGGCCCCGCGCAGCGCGCCCCACTGCAGCGCCCAGTCGTCGGCGGGCTGCCCGTAGCCCGAGACCAGGACGACCGGACGGCCCTCGCCCTCGTCGTAGTAGTGCAGCGTGACGTCGTCCGTTGTGACAAAGCGCGGCATGGGCCGACCTCCGGATCGCGGTGGGAACAGGGACGGAAGCGTCCCGCGCCCGACCGTAGACGCTGTGCGTTTGTCGGCGGCGACAGTTTTCGACATCCGGATCCTGGTCCGCCCGCCATGGTCCCGAGGTCCGCCGGGAGAGACCGTGGACTGCGACGGCCCGGCCCACCCACGACCTGCCGCCGCAGCGAGTGTGGATCACAACCGAGGAGCCCGCCGTGCGCCGCGACCAGGTGCCGCAGCACGCGACCACCCCGTTGACCGCGAGCCCGCGAGTTTTGGACTAGACCAATGCCGATCCGGTCAACTCCTTCACACCTTCTCCATCCACCCCGCCCCTCCTCGTAGCGTGTCCACGCCTCGCACAACGCGCGGCCACCGTCCGGGGAGAGATCTGTGAACTCGCTTACGGTCAAGGCTCGTTGGACCATCGCCCTTGCGGCGTCCACCGCACTCCTGTGCGCCGTTCCGGTCGGCGCCGCCACCGCCGACACCGCCGTCGGGTGGCGGGCGTTCGGCATCGCCGTCAGTGCCGACGGCAACCGCGCCTACGTCGCCGCCGAGGACCACGTCGGCGCCGAACACCCCGGCTTCCTGCGCACCGTCGACACCCGCACCGGCACGGTCCTGACCCAGACCCCGCTCAGCCAGGACGGCCCCGTCGGCCGGCCCGCCCTCAGCCCCGACGGCAACCGGATCTACGTCCTCGCGGCCGACCACCTGCTCACCGTCGACCTCGCCACCAGCACCGTGCTCTCCCGCACGCCCGTCGACGCCCCGCGCGCGATCGCCGTCAGCGCCGACGGGTCCCGGGTGTTGGTCACCCAGCAGGGTTCCTCCGGCCCCGGCCGGGTGCTGGTCTTCGACACCGTCACCCGCTCCTTCACCGGCGCCGTCACGCTCGGTGACCCGGACGTCGACGGGATCGCCCTCCACAACGGCGGCGCCGCCGCCTACGTCGCCACCGGCGCGGGCGTCGTCCACCTCGACCTGACCACTCCCGTCCCGACCGTCACCGGCACCGTCCAGCCGCTCGCCGCCGCGACCGAGGTCACCGCCTCCCGCGAGGGCACCCGCCTCTACGCCCTCGGCAGCCGCTCCGCCCAGGGCTCCGGCTACGAGCTCAACCCCTTCACCGACACCTCCCGCACCGCCTTCACCCTCGGCGGCCCGTCCACCTCCGCCGACACCCACCTGGTGTCGGTCTCCCCGGACGGCGGACGCCTGTTCGTCCTCAAGGACGGCTGGAAGCCCTCCGCCACCGTCCTGGTCTACGACACCGCCACCAACACCGCCCTCCCCGACGCCAACCTCACCGGCTTCGGCCTCGACGGCGTGGGCGCCACCGCCCTCGGCCCCGACGGGCACACCCTCTACCTGGCCGGCTCGCGCGGCGAGACCAGCTACCTGAAGGCCGTCGTCCTCTGACCGTCCGACGGGCGGGTGTGCGGGCCCTGCGCCGCCCGCGCACCCGCCCGCCCGCACACAGGCCCGTTCACACCGGCCTGTTCACACCCACCCGTTCACGCCCGCCGATGTCGGTGCCCCCCGCTACGGTCCTCCCCATGAACACCGAATCCGCCACCCGGTACGAGCCGTTGCCCGGACGGGTCGGCCACGTCGCCGCCGTCGAGTCGCTCACGCTCGACGGGCGCCGCCACTTCTTCGGCTTCGACCACCGCAGCGACCTGGTCGTCTCGCCCCTCATCGAGGACCCGGACGCCATGGCCGCGTTCGCCGCCGCCCACCTGCGCCAGACCGACGGCCCGCACGATCCGGCGTACTGGGCCGTGCTGGTCGCCGACGCCGTCGACGGCTCCGACCTGGTCGGCGACAACGCCGACCGGACGTTCACCACCGACGGCCTGCGCACCGAGCTCCCGGAGCCGGGCGGCCATCTGCTCTACCTCCTCGACGCCGTCACCGACCTCGACGTGGAAACGGGCCTGTCCGCCGACGTCGACCGGGCCTGCGGGCGCCTGGGCCAGGCCGGACCGCAGGACGACGACTTCGCCGACACCGTCGACCACTGCCTGGAGACCGTCATCGCCCACGGCCCGCTCCACCGTCCCGACGAGTGGACGGTCGTCCGCGGCCATCTCACCGCCGCGATCGCCGCCCTCCCCGGCAACTGGGGCCTGCTGTTCGGTCCCCTCGCCGAGGGCCTGGCCCGCACCGACTGAGCCGCCGCACCGACCGAGCCATCGCCCCGGGCTGCCGCCCGCACACCGCCCCGCCGGGGGAGCCGGTCCCCCGGGGTACGGCCTCGTTGAGTCCCGTCGGGTGATCTCAGGGCGCGGGTTCCGCATCGGCCGGTCGATTGCTCGCATAGTCGGACCGTCATACCCGCCGATGACGGGACGGTCCGACGATGCGATTTCCGCGCCGAGAGTTTCTCACCGCCGCCACCGCCCTGCTGCTCGCCCTCACGGGGTGCGGGGCACCGCAGGCCCGGCAGACCGCGCCGTCGCCGCTGCGCGACCCGAGCGCCGCGGCCACGCCGACCCCGCCGGGGCCACGGGCGTTCACCCTGGTCGCGACGGGGGACGTCCTGCCGCACACCGAGATCATCCGGCAGGCCGCGGAGGACGCCGGGGGCAACGGCTACGACTTCACCCCGATGCTCGCCGGCGTCAAGCCGGTCATCAGTGCCGCCGATCTCGCCATCTGCCACATGGAGACGGTGTACGGCCCCGACGGTGGGCCCTTCACCGGCTACCCGTCGTTCAAGTCGCCCCCGCAGATCGCCCGGGCGCTCAAGGACGCCGGATACAGCTCCTGCGACACCGCCTCCAACCACACGCTCGATGACGGACCCGCCGGCATCCGGCGCACGCTCGACGCCTTGGACGCCGTCGGCCTCAAACACACGGGCTCCGCCCGCGACGCCGACGAGGCGGGCAGCCCCGCGCTGCTCACGGCGGGCGGCGCCACGGTGGCCCAGCTCGCCTACACCTACGGCACCAACGGCATCCCGCTGCCGCAGGGGCAGCCCTGGGCGGTCAACCTCATCGACCGGGAGCGGATCCTCACCGACGCCAGGACCGTCCGGGAGCAGGGGGCGGACATCGTGGTGGTCAGCCTCCACTGGGGCACCGAGTGGCAGGACGCCCCGAACGACCAGCAGCTCGCACTCGCCCGCGACCTGGCCGCCGAGCAGAGCCCCGGCCGGCCCGACATCGATCTGATCCTCGGCACCCACGCCCACATCCCGCAGGCGTACGAGAAGATCGGCGACACCTGGACGGTCTACGGCCTGGGCGACCAGCTCGCCGGGCACATGTTCAACTACACCGGCGCTGAGGACCCGCGCGGAAACTGGAGCTCGATCGCCCGGTTCACCTTCTCGCCGCCCGCCCGGCCCGGGCAACGATGGGCCGTCACCAAGGCCGAGTTCGTCCCGCAGCTGACGGACCTCGGTCCGCCCTACCGGGTCCTCGACCTGACCGAGGCCGTCCACCACGCACCCGGCCGCGGCGACTACGCCCGGGCCCTGGAGCACATCCGGACGGTCGTGCTGAGCCGCGGCGGCGCCTCGGCAGGACTGACCTCGGCCCCCTGAGCGGACGGCCCCCGAGCGGTCCGGCGTGCACGGGCGGCACCGGAACCGTCCTGCACCCACGGACGGTACCCGAACCGCGCTGCACCCGCGGACAGCACCGGAACCGTCCGACGCGCACCACTCCCGGTGTCACGCCAACAGCGCCTCGAACCGGTACTCGGGCGCGGTCAGGGGCTGCTCGGACCAGATGACCTTGCCCCGGGCCGTGTACCTGGTGCCCCACCGCTCGGCCAGCTGCGCCACCAGGAACAGGCCGCGGCCGCCCTCGTCCGTGGTGGCGGCGTAGCGCAGATGGGGGGCGGTGCTGCTGCCGTCGGAGACCTCGCAGACCAGGCTGCTGTCCTTCAGCAGCCGCACCCGGATCGGCTCGGCGCCGTAGCGGATGGCATTGGTGATCAGCTCGCTGAGGATCAGCTCGGCCGTGAAGGTCAGCTCCTCCAGTCCCCAGGCCGTCAGCCGCTCGACGCACTCGTTGCGGACGCGGGACACCGCGGCGAAGTCGAACGGCACGTCCCAGACCGCCACCCGGTCGGGATCGAGCAGCCGGGTGCGCGCGACGAGGAGGGCGATGTCGTCGCTGCGCCGCGGTGGGACCAGCGCGTCGAACACCGCCCGGCAGGTGTCCTCCGGGGACCGGTGGTCCTGGGCGCCGGTCAGCGACCGGCGCAGCTCGTCGAGCCCGGTGCCGAGGTCGCGGTCGCGGTTCTCGACCAGCCCGTCGGTGTAGAGGACGAGCGCGGTTCCGGGTTCCAGCCGCAGTTCGGTGGTCTCGAAGGGCAGTCCGCCCACGCCGAGCGGCGGGCCGGCCGGCAGGTCGGCGAACTCCACACTGCCGTCGGGGCGGACCAGCGCGGGCGGAGGGTGCCCCGCCCGCGCCATGCTGCACTGGCCGGAGACCGGATCGTAGATCGCGTACAGGCAGGTCGCCCCGGTGACGGGCACGTTCTTGCCCTCCTCCGCCGTCCCGGTCTCCTCGTCCTGGTCGAGTCGGGTGACCAGTTCGTCGAGGCGGGCGATCAGTTCGTCCGGGGGCAGGTCGAGGGCGGAGAAGTTGAGCACCGCGGTGCGCAGCCGGCCCATGGTGGCGGCGGCGTGCAGGCCGTGGCCGACGACGTCGCCGACGACCAGGGCCACCCGGAAGCCGGGCAGCGGGATGACGTCGAACCAGTCCCCGCCGACCCCGCGCAGCGCGGGCAGGTAGCGGTAGGCCACCTCCATGGCGCTCTGCTCGGGCAGTCCCCGGGGCAGCAGGCTGCGCTGCAGGGTCTCGGCCATCCTGTGCTCACGGGTATAGCGGCGGGCGTTGTCCACGCAGATCGCCGTGCGGGCCACCAGTTCCTCGACGACGGAGAGGTCCTCGTCGTCGAACGGCGCGGATTCACCGGCCCGCCAGAAGTTGACCGTGCCCAGGGTCAGGCCGCGCGCCCGCAGCGGCGAGGTGATCAGCGAGTGCGTCCCGTGCGGGAGCACCGGGTCGGCGGCCTCCGGGGCGTCCGCCCGCCGGGCCTGCTCATGGCGCAGGTCCTCGGCCAGCGCGGCGGGCCCGGTCTTCAGGACGGTCTCGTGCGGGGCACCGGGGAGCGGGCTGAGCTCCGTGCCCACGGGCATGAACGGCCAGTCCTCGCCGCGGCCGGCGGTGGCCGCGCGGTGGAGTCGCGGGCCGTGCTCGATGCCGAGGTCCGGGTACAGCTCCTCGCCGCGCAGCACGGGCTCGGCGAGGTCGACCGTCGTGAAGTCCGCGAACCGCGGAACGACCACGTCGGCCAGCTCCTGCGCGGTCCGTGTCACGTCCAGGGTGGTGCCGACGCGCAGCCCCGCGTCGTAGAGCAGCTGCAGCCGGGCCCGGGCCGCCTCGGCCTGCCCGGCCAGTGCCCGCAGGTCGGTGGTGTCCCGGACGGTCGCGACGCTGCCGGACCCGCCGCCGTACGGTGCGGTGGGGCGGTTGTTGACGGCGAGCAGCCGGTCCCCGGCCCGGTGCACCTCGTCGGTCGCGGTGCGCCCGGAGGCCAGCAGCCCGGCCAGTCCCGGGTCGAGCCCGAGTTCGTCGACCGGCCGCCCCTCCACCCGGGGCGGCAGCTCCAGCAGTCGCCGGGCCTCGTCGTTCGCCAGCAGAACCCGTCCGTCCCCGCCGACGATCAGCACGCCCTCGCGGACCGCGTGCAGCACCGCGTCGTGGTGCTCGTACATCCGCGTCATCTCGGCCGGGCCCAGGCCGTGTGTCTGGCGCCGCAGCCGCCGCCGCACCAGCAGCGCCCCGCCCATGCCGACGGCGAGCGCTACCGCCGCGCCGCCGAACAGCACCGGCAGCTGCCGGGTCACCGCCGTGCCCACGTGCGCGACGGTGATTCCGACCCCGACCGCTCCGGCGACCGAGCCGTCCGGTCGGGTGACCGGCGCTCCGGACTCCACCACCCGCCCGACGGGCGTCTGGAAGCTGTCGGTGGTCGGGCCCATGAGGGAGCGCGCGAACGGCCCGATCACATGCTTCCCGATCAGGTCGGGGGTCTGGGCCGTGTAGCGGATCCCCTCCGGGTTGGCGAACACGACGTAGTCGAAGCCGCCCTGCATCACGATCTTGTCGGCCAGCGGCTGCAGCACCGCGGTCGGATCGGGCCCGTCCATCGCGCTCACCACACCGGGGGCCTGCGCCAGGGCGACGGCCGCGGCACGGGTACGGCCCGCGGCCACGCCCGTGGCGTAGCTCCGGGCCTGCAGGACGAGCGTCGTCAGCGCGGCTCCGACCAGCAGCGCCACCACGACCAGCAGACACACGAACACCTGGCCGGCGACGCTGCGCACGCGCAGCCGCGAGCGCAGGCCGCCCCGGGGCGGCCGCTCCTTCCCGGGTCCGCCCGGGTCCGCACCCGCGGCGTCATGGCCGTCCGCTGCGCGCATCGGCCCGGATCAGCTTTCGACGCGGTCGTTCATGCCGGTCTCCCGTCGTCCGACGGCTGAGAGGAGTTCCGAGGCAGTGGCACCATCCTCGGCCGGACGCCGCCTCGGCTTTCAGCCTAGTACCGGGCCCTCGGCCGTGCCTCCACAGCCGCCGGGGCCGAGGGCCGCACGGGCGGCGCGGGGCCGAGGGCGGCGCGGGGCCCGGCTGCCGCCTGCGGTCGTCCGAATCGCCGGGGAGCGGGCAGGCGCCGCGCGGGTCCGCCGGAACGGGCCGTCCTGCTCCTCGTACCGCGACCGGCCCGGGCGGGTGCCGAATCACCAGCGAGCGGCTTCGACCTCACCTCTCCCGCCCCCTGGAAGCATGGCCGATGTCCTGCCAAACTGCCTGCCTCACAGCCTACTTGGAGAGGAACGAGCCATGACGAACGGCGAAGCGCAGAGACCGCCGGCGCACCGGCTACGGGCACTGCTCGGCCTGCTGGTCCTGGCCGCGGCCGCGCTGCTGGCGGGTCCGGTGCCGTCCGCCGCGGCGGCGGGCGGCGAGGCGGAGGCGTACTACATCGGGGACGACGGGGGCCTGTGGAGCTACCAGTACTCGGACACCGCCGGCAGCTGGAGCACGGCCGCTCGGCGCGGGCCGGCCGCGCTCGCCCCGCCGGGCGCGCGGGTGGCGGCGGTACGGACCCCCGGTCACCGGCCCGCGGTCTACTTCACCGCGACGGACGGCTCACTGTACGAGTACTGCGCGGACAACCCGGGCTCGGCGCCGTTCTCGATCAGCGGCCCGGCCACGGCCGAGCCCGGCGGGCGGATCACCGCCGCGTGGGCGGGCACCCGGCTGACCCTGGTCACCAGTATCTGGACGGGCGCCACAGCGGCGGCGGCACCGGCGGTCCCGCAGTTCAACGACGCGTGCCTCCCGATGACCGTGGACTGGCGCCAGCTCCCCGCCCCCGCCCTTCCGTCCTCGGAGGCGGCCTCCTTCGCCGTCACCGGCCGCGCCGGGATCTTCACGGTCGGCGACAGCGGCGTGGTGACCGTCGGCTGGACGTCGCAGGCCACCGGCGGGCTGACCAGCTACGCCATCGCCCCGGCGGGCAGCGCCCGACCGGGCGGCGGCATCGCGGTGGCCCCCGGCACCACCTCCGGCACCGTGTCGGTGTTCTTCGCCGGCCGTGACGGACGGCTCAACCTGGCGACGGTCGGCGCGGGATCCGGGCGCATCGGCTCCCTCCAGGCGAACACCACCGCCCCGACGGGCAGCGTCCCGGACGGCGCCGTCGTCTCGGCGGCCAGGAACGCGGCCGGCACCGCCGTCGGCTACGTCGCCGCCGACGGTTCCATCACCCTCGCCCGCCTGTCCTCCGCGGGCCTGTGGCAGAGCACCGAGGCGATCAGCGCCACCGGCTTCTCCAGCCCCGGCAGCTCGGTGGCCGTCTCGGACGTCGACGGCTACCCGGCCTGCGGTACCAACGGCCCCCGGGTCGTCCACTTCGGGCCCGTCCGCGGCCCGTCCCCCGATCCGTGGGTCACGGCCGGCCTGAACGCGACCGTCGGCGCCGCCATGACCTTCGTGTAGGCGCGACACGGCGGATCCGACGAATCGGGCCGGTTCGGCGCGAGGGGCCCGGCCGTGCGGGGACGCGTGATGCGGTGTGCGGACGTTCTCGGGCGCACCGCGGGGCGCCCGGGGGTGCCGGCGGCTGAGCGTCGGCACCCCCGGGCGGCGCCCCGTGGCGGCGGCGTCCGCGGGGCTCAGCCCCGGCGGGCCCGGGCGTGCCGGATGTCGGTGAGCGCGGCCGGGGCGCCGCCGAGCCACCAGGTGGGGTCGGCGCTGCCGTCGGTGGTGCGGCCGTCGCGGTGGACGTAGTGGCGGACGTCCCGTCCGGGGTCGGCGAACTCGCCGGCGAGGGCCCGCTGCAGCCACTCCGCCCCGAACCGGAAGACCTCGGCCGCCACTCCCCCGAGCGGGTGGAACTCGTCCTCGTAGACCCGCAGCTCCTTCGGCGCCCGGACGCGCTCGAAGCTCTCCAGCGCCTGGCCGAGGTCGGTGAGCTCGTCGAACTCGCCGATCCCGTACAGCACCGGGCAGGTGATGTCAGCCACCAGGTCGCCCAGCGGCATCCGCCGGGCCAGGTCGCGGTCGAAGGCCTCCTCGTCGGTGTACCCGGCCATGAACATGTAGTTGTTCTTGAAGGTCGGCTGGGCGCGCTCGAAGATCGTGGCGAAGTCCCCGGTGACGGCCTCGAAGGCGGCGAGCGCGGCCAGCCGACGGTCGGTGGCGGCGGCCCGGGATCCCCAGTAGCCGCTCATCGAGATGCCGAACATGCCGATCCGCTCGGCGTCGACCTCCGGGAGCGCGGCCAGGTGGTCGAGGTAACGGCCGATCGCCCGCTCGTAGTTGCCGAGGTCGACGGTCAGCCCGCCGGCGCGGCTCTCGCCCTGGCCCGGCCCCTCGATGGACAGCGCGACCATGCCGCGCGAGGTGTAGTAGCGCTCGGCCGCCCAGATGTAGTCCTCCTTGATCATGTCCATCCCGGGGCCGAGGATGACGGCCGGCGCGTTCTCGACGGGCCCGGCCGGCAGGTGCAGCAGGGCGAAGATCCGCGAGCCCTCGAAGTCCAGCTCCACCCGCCGCACCCGGCCGTCGCGCAGCGCGCCCAGGCGCTCCACGCAGTGGTTGGCGCGCCGGCGCATGGCCGTCTTGCGCGGGTCGGCCGCGTCGAAGATCGAGTACTGCGCCCGGCCCCACATCACCGCCGCCCGCAGGTAGAGGTCGGCGGCGGTCTGGGCGAACCCGCCGCGCTCGTGGTGGGCGGCGCGCTCCTCGGCCTGGCCGGCCACCGTCGCCCACGCCTTGGGCAGCATCGCGCCGCTCCTGACCAGCGCGAAGACCTTGTCGAAGTCGGTGTGGTCGTGGCCCAGCTGCTCCATGGTCCCGACGGCCTCGGGGTGGAGCGCGTCGAAGCCGCCCTGGGCGAGGGCGGTGTCCAGGGCCCAGCTCTGGCCGGTCGATCGGATGGTCATGGGTGTCCTCCTGGGGATCCGCTCAGCATTTGGCTAAGCACTTAATGAGTAAGTACTTAGCTATTAAGTACTGAGGCTAGGCTGCTGTCAACCCGCCGAGGAGGACCGACCATGACCGAGACGCCACCCACCGACGACCGCGCCCGGGCACTCGACCGCCTGGCCCGCGCCGCCTACCGCCTCAGCGCCGCCGACGCCCGGCTGCGCGGACGCGCCACCCGCACCCCGGGCGCGCTCTCTCTCACCCACGCCCGGGCCCTGCGCACCCTCGCCGAACAGGGGCCCCTCACCATCAGCGGGCTCGCCGCCGCCACCGAGACCACCGGCGCCGCCACCACCCAGCTGGTCAACGGCCTGGTCACGGCCGGTTACGTCACCCGCACCCGCCAGCCCGAGGACAAGCGCTCCGTCCTGGTCGCCCTCACCGACACCGGCCGGGCCCGGCACGACCAGCGCCAGAACGCGCTGGCCGAGGCCCTGCACGCCGATCTGGACGACTACGACGACGAGGCCCTCGACCGGGCCGCCGAGGTGCTGCGGCGACTGTCCGCCGTCTACGACCGGCTGTGAGGCCGCGGGCCGGTCCGATCACGGCAACCGGGGCGTCCGGTTCCCCTTGCCGCAAACGGCTTTGACGATTCATCAGAAATCCGCACGGGTACCGTTGGGGGATGGACCTCAGTGCCGAACTGACGACCCTGGCCGCCGCCGGAGCCGCCCGGCTGGTGGAGGCGATCGTGACCGACACCTGGCCGGCGGTCAGGTCCGGCGTCCTGTCCCTGTGGCGCCGCGCGCACCCCGAGCGGGTGGCCGCCGACCTCGACGACACCCGCGAGGAACTGCTCACCGCCCAGGAGACCGGTGCCCCGGGCGATCTGCAGGCCCTGCTGGTGAACGAGTGGCAGGCCAAACTGGCCCGACTGCTGCACTCCCACCCCGACCTCGCCGACGAGCTGCGGGAGTTGATCGCCGGCGTGCTCACCGATCGCCGCCCCGACGCCCCGCCGGCCGGCTCCGTCACGATCACCACCCGGGTGACCGACGGCGACGCCTACGTGGCCGGCCGCGACCTCACCGTCCACCGCCCCGCCGCCGAATGACGTGACCGACGAAGCGGAACCGCCCCGGCACCTGGAGGTCACCGTTTCCGGCGGCAACGCCTACGTCGCCGGCCGGGACCTGCACCTCACGACCGCCGAGGCCGCGGTCCGACCGCCCCGGGGGCGCGACGAAGCATGCCCCTACCCCGGCTTGGAACCCTTCGACGCGGCCTCCGCCACCTGGTTCCACGGCCGCGAGCAGGCCGTCACCGACCTGTGCCGGCGGCTGGACGACCGGCTTCGCACGGGCGGGCCGCTCGTCGTGCTCGGGCCCTCCGGCGCCGGCAAGTCCTCGCTGCTCGCCGCCGGGGTGCTGCCCGCGATCGCGGACGGCGCACTGCCCGCGCGCGGCTCCACCCGGTGGCGCCGGGTCCTGCTGACGCCCACCGCCCACCCCGCCGCCGCGCTCGCGGCCGCGCTCGGCGCTCCCCCGCCGCACGGCGGCCCGGCCGCGTACGCGGCCGCCGTGTTCGACGCCGTCCGCGGCACCGGCCTGGTCCTCGTCGTGGACCAGTTCGAGGAGGTCTTCACCCTCGGCGCCGACGAGGCCGAACGGCGCCGCTTCGTCGAGGTGCTGGACCTCCTGGCCCGCCCGCCGGACCGCAACGTGCTGGTCGTGCTCGGCGTCCGCGCCGACTTCTACGCCCGGTGCGCGGCCGACGACCGGCTGCGGGACGCGCTGCGGGCCGACCCGGTCCTGCTGGACCCGCTGACCGACGAGGAGCTCGAACAGGCGATCCGCCGCCCGGCCGCGGCAGCCGGCCTGACGATCCGGGACGGCCTGGTCGACCTGCTGCTCGCCGACCTGGCCGGCCCCGACCGGACCGGCACCCTGCCGCTGCTCGCCCACGCCCTGCGGGCGACCTGGCAGGAGCGCGAGGACGGCGCGCTGACCCCTGCCGCCTACCGCCGCACCGGCGGCATCCACGACGCCGTCGCCCGCACCGCCGAGTCCGCGTACGCGGCCCTCGCGCCCGAGGGCCGGGCCGCCGCGCGCGCCGTCTTCCTCCGGCTGGTGGTCATCGGCCGGGACACCGAGGACACCCGCCGCCACGTCGCGCCCGACGACCTGCTGCGCGGCCTTCCCGAGGAACGCGCGGCCCGGTCCGTCGTCGACACCTTCACCGCGCGCCGACTGCTGCTGCGGGAGCGGGAGACCGTGACCCTCGTCCACGAGGCGCTGATCAGGGAGTGGCCCCGACTGCGCGAGTGGATCGACCGGGACCGGCCCGGCCAACTGCTCCGCCAGGAGCTGGACCAGGCCGCCGCCGGATGGGAACGGAGCCAGGACCAGTCCGCGCTGTACCGGGGAGCCCGACTGGAGGCCGCGTCCGACTGGGCGGCCGCCCACCCGGACGAACTGACCGCCACCGCCCGGGCCTTCCTCACCGCCGCCGCCCGCCAGCGGCAGCGCTCCCGGCGCAACCGCCGCGCCGCCGTCGCCGTCGTCACCGCGCTCGCCGTCCTGGCCACGGCCGCCGCCGGGTTCGCCCTCGTCCAGCGCGACCGCGCCCGGGCCTCGGCCGCCACCGCCGTCACCAATCAGATCTCCTCGCTGGCCGCCCAGTTGGCGCCGACCGACCCCGCGCTCGCCGCCCAACTCGCGCTGGTCGCCCACCGGCGCGAGCAGACGGACGACACCGCCTCGCGGCTGATCGGCTTCGAGAACACCCCGGTCCCCAGCCGGCTCGGCGGCCCGGAGTCCGGCACCCGGGCGATGGCCCTCTCCCCCGACGGGCACACCCTGGCGACGTACGACACCACCGGCGCCCTCCGGCTCTGGGACGTCCGCGACCCGCACCGCGCCACCGAAGCCGGCCGGCTGGACCCGGAGTCCGGCGGCCGGGCCCCGGCCCTGGCCTTCGGTCCGGACGGCTCCCTGCTCGCCACCACCGGCACCGCCGGCGTGCGGCTGTGGCAGGTGGCCGACCCCGCCCACCCCCGGCCGGCCGGCCCGCCGCTGGACGTCGCGGGCGGCACCGTCAACCGGCTGCTGTTCGGCCGCGACGGCCGGACCCTGCTCGCCCTCGGCGGCACCCCCGACAGCGGCGACGGCGGCGAAGGCCTGGTCCTCGGCTGGAGCACCGACGACCCGGCCCGCCCCGTCCCGCTCACCCTGCCCGCCGTCCGGCCGAAGTATCCGGTGGAGACGGCCCTGCTCGGCCCGGACGGGCGGACCCTGGCCACCCAGGACGGCGCCGACGTCCAGCTGTGGGACCTCGCCGGGACGGCCGGGACGGCGGCGCCCGTCTCCCGGTTCCAGGTCCGTGGTCCGATCCTGGCGCTCAGCCCCGAGCGCGGCTTCCTCGTCACGGGCGGCGAGAACAACCAACTGGAGTTCTGGAACATCCAGGACCCGCACCACCCGAACAACCTGCTGACCGCGCAGCCGCTGTCCGGGCGGACCAGTACGATCCGGTCGGCGGCCTTCGACGGCAGCGGGCAACTGCTGGCCGTCGCCCACGGCAACGGCGCCGTCAGCCTGTGGAACCTGTCGAACCCGTACTACCCCTCGCTCGTCACCGAGCTGCCGACCGTCTCCTCCTACCCGGCCGACCGGGTGTTCTTCACGCCCGACGGCCACACCCTCGCGGCCCGGGACGACTCCGGGGCCGTCGTGCTGTGGAGCGTGCCACCGACCCTGCTGCCCGGCGGCGGACCGGTCGCGTTCAGCGCGGACGGACGCCGGCTGGCGACCTCCAACGGCATCTCGAACTCCCTGCTCTGGGACCTCGCCGACCCCCGCCGGCCGACCCGGCTCGGCAGCCCCCGGACCGGCGCGCCGCAGCCCGCCTCCGCCCTGGCGTTCAGCCCCGACGGCCGCACCCTCGCACTCGGCTCCCCGGCCGCCGGCGGCACCGGCGGGGCGCTCTGGCTGACGGACGTCACCGATCCCGGCCGGCCGGTGCCGCTCGGCCGGCCGCTGGGCGGCCCGGCGACCTCCGTCTCGGCGCTGGCCTACGGCCCCGACGGCCGTTTCCTCGTGGCCCTGGGCGACGAGGGCCGGCTGTTCCTCTGGGACGTGGCCGACCCCCTCGCGCCGGCACCGCTCGGGCCCCCGTTGGCGGTGCCGTCACGCACCCTGACCGGCCTCGCGCTCAGCCGGGACGGGCACACGCTCGCGGCCGGCGACACCACCGGCGGCGTCCACCGCTGGGACGTCACCGACCCCCGGCGCCCCGTGGCCCTCGGTGCGCCGCTCACCGGTCCGGCCTCGGCCGTCAACGGCCTCGCCTTCAGTCCCGACGGGCGGAGGCTGGCGGCCGCGCACCAGGACGGGTCCGTCCGACTCTGGGCCACGGGCGGTACAGCAGCAGCGGACGGCGCGGCAGGCGCGGGCAACGCGGGCAACGCGGGCGGCGATTCGGCGGGCGAGACCCTGACCGAACCGCAGGGCGCCGCCACCTCGGTCGCCTTCGGCCCGGACGGCCGGCTGCTCGCCGTGGGCGGCGGGGACGGCACCGCCCGGCTCTGGCGGCTCGCCCCCCGGCAGCCCCCGGTGGCCGTCGGCCGGCCGCTCACCGGCCCGGTGGGGTCCGTGGACTCCGTCGCCTTCGGCCCCGACGGCCGGACCCTCGCGGTCTCCGGCGTCGATGCCACCGTCCGGCTCTGGGATCTCGACGCGACGGCGGCCGTCGAGCGGATCTGCGCGACCACCGACGGCGCGCTGGACGAGGCCCGGTGGAAGCTCCTCGTCCCCGGGAGCGACCCGCCGCCGCGGCCCTGCCCGGTCAGCGCTGCACGATCAGCGGCCCCTGATCGTCGACGGTGAAGTCGATCGAACGGTCGGGCGCCGTCGGCGCGTCGATGTGCAGGGTGGAGTAGCCGCCCGCGGTCAGGCCGCCGACCGTCACCGTCGCCCGGAAGGGGACCGCGCCGCCCTGCGCGCAGTTGGGCACGCAGCGCTTCTGCCACAACTGCCCGGTGGCGGTGGCGGTCGGGCCGCCCCAGCCCGCCCAGCTGAGCTGGTCGAGGGACATCCCACCGTCCCCGCAGAGGAGGACAACGTACGCCGGCTCGGTGGCGGGCAGCCCACCGCAGCCGATCAGGACCGCCCTCTGATCGGTCGGCCAGGTCCGCCCGGCCGGGGGGCTCGACGCCGTGGTCCGGCCCGCCGGCGCCGGCACGGTCGTCGTCGCGACCGGCGACGGGCCCGGCGGCGAGGGCGTGGCGGCGGGGCCCGCGCTGCTGCATCCGCCGATCACCAACGGGAGCGCGGCGGCCAGTCCGCCCAGCGCGTGCACGAGCACCCGGTTCCTCATGGCGCCTCCCCGGTGTGTGCCGCCGTCCGCACTCGGCGGGTCACTCCAGGCTACCGTTCCGGGCCTCCGCCCAGAACGGTTCCGCCAATCCTCGACCGCCCCAACACCCCCATACGTCAAGCGAGTTGAACTGGATCCCGCCCGTCGACAGGGAGTCGGCGGCCCTCCGGTGCGCGTCGAGCGGCGGATCTCCTCCTCGGACCACAGGATCGGTCGTCGGACACGCCTCGGCAGGTCAACCGGGTATCTTGGCGATGGCTTCCAGGAACATCGCGCAGAAGTCGGGGAATGCCATGCCTTCGCGGTCGTTGTTCGGATCCGGGTCCACAGGTTGTCCCCACAGGCCTCGAAATCCCGTCACGTTGTCGAGGGAGGGCCACCAGATCTGGTGCGGCCGGTCGACCACGAAACCGTACGTACGCGAGTTCAGGGTCACGTCGTCCGCCTGCCAGTCGGTCAGGTTCCGGCCGGGCGGGATCTGGAGTCCCCTGGGGCGGATCACCGTTCCGGTCGTTCCGGCCGAGGGAACGATGTCGGGCGCCACCGGGTCCACGAAAGCGACATCCGGGATGGGTTCGACCGCAGCCTCCAGGAGCGCCCACAGGAAACCGAAGGGAATGAGGAAGACCTTGACCCACCAGGCCACCGGGTAGTCGGTATCGGTGCCCGGGTTGTAACCGCCGCAGTTGGTCGAGGGCACGGGGTAGGGGTCGACCTCGATCCTGCCGGATTCGGGGCCGGGCTCCAGATAGAGTCCGTGCGTCCCCTTCGCGACGAACAGCCGCGGATGGTCGCCGCCGTCATTGGTCGTCACATCGCTCCATGGAGCGGCTTTCATGACCAGGTGCCGGGAGTCGTCGAAGGCGTGCGGCGGGTACACGGGGTTGTCCGGGGTGCCGCCGGTGGGGGCGGGTCGGCGTCCTGTGGATCCGATGAATTTCGGAGTCGCGGTCCCGTTGCCGTCCTCGCTCGCCAGAACGGCCACACAGGCCCATTCCCCGACGAAGTTGCGGAACTGGGACGCCAGAACACTGTCGCAGCCTCCCCCCAGGGCTTCCTCATGGGTCGGGAAGAACAGGTAGTAGCAGAGGGCGAAGGGTCTTTCCAGTTGGGAGAACACACCGGAGGTGTCGGGGCGGGGATTCTTCTTCTTCGTGCCCTCCGACGACACCGATCCGAGTCCGTCCAGGTCGAAGTGCTCGGCCCAGTACCAGAAGCGGCTCCCGCGCAGTGCGTCCACGCTGTCGTACCGGTCCCTGACCGCCTGCTGGTCGGCGAACTCGTTACTGCTCGCGGACGTCACATCCGGCTCGGACGCACCCGCGGTGTCCCGCCATCCCGCCAGTTGCAGGAAGCGTGTCTCGCTCGGACTCTCGGTGATGAACGCCTCACCGGGTTCGCCCAGGAAGCTCTGCCCGGGCCCCGCTTCGCTCTGCGTCGCGGCGATCCCTCCGCGCGCGATGAGGGGTGCTCGGGGGAAGGGTCCTCCGGTACCGCCCCACGAGTCCTTCTTGTTGTGCGGGTTGCTCGCCTTCCACAGTGCACAGTGCTCCAGGTACCGCTTGGGGTCGCTCGGGACGTCCTTCTCCTGTTCGTGGAGGAACAGGATGGGTTCGAAGGCGCGTATGCGGTCTGCGGGTGTCGGTGCGGGTGTCACCGCCGCCGGGTTGGTGTTGACCTCGACGGCTATGGCGGCCGCCCGGGTGTTGCCGCTCCACGCCCAGTGGGCCGCCGTGTTCTGGCCGGAACGGTCGTGGGTGTGGAGGGAGGCGTCCGCACCGCCGGCCGGTTGGTTCGCGATCTCCACGTCGTCGATGGCCGTGAAGCCGGGTGCGGTGACGGAGGGTACCGCGCTCGCCAGTGCGAGCGCCGTGACCGTTGTGTCACGGGCATCGGCGATCGGGTCGAGGTTCAATCCGAGGTCGGTTCCGCTGCCGTCGGCCGTCTTGGCCTGCAGGATCACCTGCGGCCGGGTGGTGCCTCTGAACTCGTCGTACTCGAAGACGGACCAGGCGACGACCTGTTGCGGATTGTCGAAGAAGTTCATGGACAGTGGCCCCGGTTGGGCCGGTACGGCGCCGGTTCCCTTGGCCCAGTAGCACGTGAGACGCCGTCCGGGCCCGCCCGCGACACCGAATTCGACCGACACAACGCTTTCCCACGCGACCGCCAAGCCGCTCACCGCGGGCTCGGGCGCCGGATTCTGCCCCGATCCGACGCTGAGGACCATGGCCAGCACGCACCCCTGAGGGCTCGGATGCATGGCTCCGGTCGCCAGGTCGAACGGCCTGAAGTCGCCGCCGACATGTTGTCCGTGGGTGAGGTCAAGACGCGTCACTGTCGTCTCCTCGATGCAGATCTCCCGGGAGCGAGGACAGGGAAGCCATCAACGCGGTGAGTTCGGGGTCGCACTTCGGCAGGCCGATCTCGCTGCGGACGATCTTCATGCACTCGGAGTCGTGAACCTGCTGGAGCTGGGGGCCGGCCACGACACCGACGGACTGGAGCAGCGTCGACAGGTCCACCAGGATCTGCGTGAACGCGGCGCTGTCGATGTCGTTGGCGCGCCAGGAGGACTGGTAGGCCTCGGCCAGTTGCCGCAGCCGTTCGCGCGTCGCAGGGTCCTTCGACAACGCTTCGCGCCGCATCCGCTCGATTCCGTCCGTCACCGCGCCCTGGAGCAGTTGCACGCAGTCGGGATGACGTTCGAGCGCCTCCTCGAAACGTCGGACATAGGAACGGAGGCACGTCAGCGTTTTACCGTCGACGGGGCGACCGAAGAACTGATTGATGTTTCGGTCCGGGTCGGGACGCCAGACCTTGATGTCATCGATCAATCCTTTGAGTGCACCACCGTACCCTTCGCCCATCCCTCCGCCGATGATGATCGGCTGGGCCGGGGGCCTCAGCGGACCGATGCCCGCGGCGTCGAACTTCTCGGCAACGGTCCGGTCGTCGATGACGATCCGGGTCCGGCCCGAGCCGTCGTAGTGAAATCCGAGGGTCGTCCACTTCTCGTGCGGGAACAGGTCGGGGTCCTCGACTTCCAGGCCGACCTGGTAGGCGGCGCCCGGGGAGAAAACGGCCTGCAGTCGGCATTCCTCGGTCATGAGGATCTCGAACGAGTCGCACTTCATCAGCGTGACCCAGAGCGGGTCCGGGCCGGGGTCAAGACGCAGGAGGAACTCCACCTTCACCGCGTCGAGGGTTGCCCAGGCATCAGTGGGGTGGATTTCGATGAACGATGCGAGGTCGTTGAGCGCTACCGCGCCCGAGCCGGGGGCGGCACCGTCCCGATGGAAGTCGCCGGCCGTCATCCCGTGGGCCACGCCATGGCTGTGCCCTTGCGGCGAGTAGTCGGAAATGATGCCGGGCTGGCCGATGTAGCTGTGATGGCATATGAGTTCCCATTGGCCGTCCACAATGCGCTCCGCGTTTTCGGTCGCGTCCGATCGGGGCCCCAGCCGATGGCTGTTCTCAGATTCCCTCAGGGCCGTGGGGTACGCAACCGGAGCTGTGATCTCAAGTTCGCGCCTTGTCCCGGCCGGCGCGAGCACCACCCGGCGACCCGGCCGCCCGGCCGCCCGGTCCCGTCAGGGCGCCCGGCCCGTCAGGGCGTCTGGACCGAGGCGCCCAGCCGGTAGTCGTGCGCGGTGAACGCGGCGGCGACGGCGAAGCGGTCCGCCCGGACGAGCGTCTGCCGCCACTCGATCGGACGCCCGTCGGTGTCGCGGCCGAGCCGGTCGATCGCGAGCAGCGCGGTGGTCGCGGGGCAGTCGAGCAGGATGCGCTCCCCCCGGCCGGGGACCACCGCGCGGATGCGTTCCCAGCCGCCGCGGATGCTGCGACCGCAGTGGCGTTCGAGCTCGTCGTAGAGCGAGGTGTGGGTGAAGTCGACGTCCAGCAGCGGGTGGGCCACGTCCGCGGGGAGCCAGATCCGGTCGACGGCCAGCGGTTCCTCGTCCGCCAGGCGGACACGTTCGAGGTAGACCAGCGGCGTGGACTCCTCCAGTCCCAGCCGGGCGGCGATGACGCCGTCGGCGCGCCGGTCGAGCGCGCGCACGACGCTGCGCTGGACGGCACCGACCTCCTCGACGGAGCGGAACAGGCTGTACGCCTCACCGATGTCCTGCTCCAGGGGGCGGCTCGCGGTGAACCGCGAGGCCCTGCCGCGCTGAGCGGTGACCAGGCCCTCCTCGCGGAGCTTGCGCAGGGCCTCGCGCACCGTGTGCCGGCTGACCCGGTACTCGGCGACGAGGTCGTGCTCGCCGGGGAAGACGTCGTGGAACTCGCCCTCGTCGAGCCGGCGCAGCAGGTCGGCGCGCAGCTGCGCCCAGAGCGGACTGCCCGCGGCCCGGGTGAGGGGCCGGGGACCGGGGCCGGGACCGGGCGCGGAGGTCACGGCGCCCTCCTGGGAGTCAGGGGTCGGGTGGGTGGTGCGGGACACGAGGTGAATGTACGTACCTTCGGGGGGACAGCACAAAATCGGTGCCTGCCGGGCATGGCCGGGTGGCGACCGGCGGGGGCGACCGCCGCCCGGACCCAAGGTGTCCGGGCAGCGGTCGCCGCGCTCACGCGGAAGCCGTCAGGCGAGGGCTGCGATCAGCATGAAGGCGGCCACCGCGAGCAGGAGGACGGCGAAGGCCCGCTGCAGTGCCGCGCCGGAGAGTTTGGCCGCCAGCCGCTTGCCGTCCCAGGCGCCGAGGACGGCGGCGCCCACGAACGGCCCGAAGACCGCCGGGTCGACGGAGATGTCCGTGACCGTCAGGCGGGTGCCGAGGGAGACCACCGAGTTGACGACGATGACGACCAGGCTGGTACCGACGGCCTTGCGCATCGGCAGCCGGAGCACCGACACCAGCGCGGGCACCGCGAGGAAGCCGCCGCCGACTCCCAGCAGGCCGGTCACCGCCCCGAGGCCCGCGCCGGCCGCGACCGTGCCCAGGTGCCCGTCCCGGCCGGCCGGTTTCGCGGACGCAGCGACGGCATCGCCGCCGTCCCCGGCCTTCCCGCCTTCCGCGGTGCCCCCGCCTTCCCCGCCTTCCGCGGTCTCCCCGGCCGGCACGTTCCGCGCGGTTCGGGTGCCGCCTCGGGCGCCACCTCGGGCGCCGCGCAGCATCACCGCGGCAGCCAGCGCGGCCAGGACGGCGAACGCGGAGGTCAGCACCGGCTGCGGGATGCGGTGGGCGAGCATGGACGCCCCGATGGCGGGGAGCACCCCGGCCGCGGCGAACAGTGCGCCGGTGCGCCACTGGACGGCGCCGGTGCCGGCGTGGCGGGCGAGCGCGGTGACGGAGGTGGCGGTGACGATGACCAGGCTGGTGGTCCCGGCGTCGGAGGGCGACAGGCCCAGCAGGTACACCAGGGCCGGGACCGCGAGCACTCCCCCGCCGCCGCCCAGCGCGCCGAGGGCCACGCCGACCACGGCTCCACAGAGCAGAGCGGTGATCAGGACGCTCACGCCGTGACGCCGTCCGCGGCCCGGTCGGCGGGGCGCACGACCTCGCCGTGCCAGGCGGCGAAGCCGCCGCGCAGGTCGACGGCCTCGAAGCCGCGGGCGCGCAGCACGGACGCGGCCACCGAGGAGCGGTTGCCGCCCGCGCAGATGACGGTCAGCGGCCGATCGGTCGGCAGTTCGCCCAGGCGGGCGAGCAGTTCGGGCAACGGGAGGAGCCGGGCGCCGGGGAGGGTGCCCATGTCCTGTGTCTCGCCCGGGCCGCGTACGTCCAGCAGCGTGAAGTCGGCTTCGCCCTCGACGAGTTGGCCGGCGAGGTCGCGGGCGAGGTCGTCGGCGTCCACGCGCGCGACCGAGGTCAGGTGCGCGGCATCGATCGCCTCGACGGCGGTGCCCAGGGCGCCCAGGACGCGGTCGAAGCCGATCCGGGCCAGGCGGGTCCGGGCCTCGGTCGCCGTGTCCGGGTCGCCGCACAGGATGACGGCGTCCTGGGCGTCGAGCACCTGGCCGGCGAGTTCGGCGAACCGGCCGCCGAGCGGGATGTTGACCGCGCCGTGCAGGTGGGCGGCGGCGAACGCCTCCGGATCCCGGGTGTCCAGCACGGTGGCGCCGCCCGCCCGGGCCCGGAGGAACGCCTCCGGGGTGAGCGGCGGGACGGGGGTGTCCTCATCCAGGACCGGACGGGCCTGGCGGTTGCGCACCGAAGTGAACGCGAAGTAGGCGGGCGCGGCGGGCTGGCCGGCGGTCACCACCGCGACGAACTCGTCCTCGGTCATGTCGGCCAGGGCGTAGTTGCCGCGGCGCTGGTTGCCGATCGTGCAGCTCAGCTCGGCGGAGAGGTTCTTGCCGCAGGCCGAGCCGGCGCCGTGCGCCGGGTGGACGCGCGTGTCGTCGGGGAGGGTCAGCAGGGCCCGGGTGGAGCGGTACAGCAGGCGGGCCATCTCCTCGGCGGACCGGCCGCGCGAACTGAGCAGGTCGGGGCGGCCGACGTCGCCGATGAACAGCGTGTCGCCGGTGAGCACACCGAACGGGACGGCGTCACCGGCGTGTTCGCGCACGACGACGCAGATCGACTCGGGGGTGTGGCCCGGGGTGTGCAGGATCTCCAGCTCGACCTCGCCGAGGCCGAGCCGCTCGCCGTCGCCCAGGGGGTCGGTGTCGAAGTCCAGCACGGCGGCGGAGCCGTAGGAGATGCGCGCGCCGGTGCGCTCGGCGAGTTCCAGGTGGCCGGAGAGGAAGTCCGCGTGGATGTGGGTCTCGATGACCCGCTCGATGGTCAGTCCGTGCTGTTCGGCGGTGGCGAGGTACTCGCGGACGTCGCGCTGGGGGTCGACCACGACGGCCCGGCCGGTGGTGCGGTCACCGACGAGGTACGAGGCATGGGAGAGACAGTCGAGGTAGAACTGCACGAAGACCAGTGATCCGGCGGGCGTCGTCATCCGGGGCTCCTGAGGGTGGAGGGTGGTTGCGCCCCGCGGCCTTGAGGGCGGGGCGTGGGTACGGGCGGGTGTGAGTACGGGCGGGCGGATGCGGGCGCGGGCGGGATGTCACCCGGCGGCACGCCGCGGGCGCGCGAAGGGCCGCGACGGCGGGAGGCCCGAGTGGTGGGCCGTACGGGAGATCCGGGGCGCGCGGGCGCCCGGGGGTGCGTGACCGCGAGGGTCAGGCAAGCCCGCGGAGCATGAGGTTCCAGTAGAGGAAGGGCAGCCCGCGCCGCTTGAGGTACCACATGTCGGTCCGCTCGCGGACGGTGTCGATCACCGGGATCGACGGGGCGGGCCGCCCGCTGTAGTCGAACTCGGCGAGCAGCATCTTGTTGCGGGCGGTGGTCAGCGGGCAGGAGGCGTAGCCGTCGTACGCGGCCTCGGGCTCCCGGCCGTCGAGGGTGGCGAGGAGGTTCTCGACGAGCACCGGGGCCTGCTTGCGCACCGCGGCGCCGGTCTTGGAGTTCGGGGAGGATCCGGCGTCACCGAGCGCCCACACGTTGGGGTAACGGACGTGCCGCATGGTGTACTTGTCGATCTCGACGTAGCCGGCCGGGTCGTCCGCACCGGCGAGCGGGCCGCGCTTGATCCAGTCCGGGGCGCTCTGCGGCGGCACCAGGTGGGCGACGTCGTACGGCAGGGTCGTCCTGCCCCCGGTCCCCAGATCGGTGACGACGACCTCGCGGGCCTCCGGGCGCACCTCGGTGACCTCGCTCCCGTAATGGACCTTGATGCCGTACCGGCGCACCACGCCTTCGAGAACGCGGGCGAACTCGGGGACGCCGAAGATGGCGGTGCCGGGAATCACCAGGTGGACGTCGATCCGGCCGAGCACGCCTTCCCTGCGCCAGTGGTCGGCTGCCAGGTAGGCGATCTTCTGCGGGGCGCCGCCGCACTTGATGGCTCCCGCGGGCATGCTGAACACCGCGCTGCCGGAGCGGGTCCCGCGGATGAAGCGCCAGGTCGCGGGGGCGTGCTGCGGCAGGTAGTTGCTGGACAGTCCGTCCTGGCCGAGCCCGGCCTCCAGGCCCGGTATCCGGTCCCAGTCCAGCTGGATGCCGGGGCAGACGACGAGGTGGTCGTAGGAGACCGTGCCGCCGTCGTCCAGCGTCACCTCCCGGGCCTCGGGGTCGACGGCGACCGCGGCGCGGCGTATCCACTGCACGCCCTTCGGCATGACGGACGCCTGGGGCCGGATGCTCTCCGCCAGCGGCGCCCGGCCTCCGCCGACCAACGTCCACAGCGGCTGGTAGTAGTGATGACCGCTCGGATCGAGCACCGCGACGTCCCGCTGGCCGGCGCGGCGCAGCCGGGCCGCTACCGAGATCCCCGCGGTCCCGCCGCCGATGATCACGATCCGGTGATGCCTGGTTATCAAGTGGACCCTCCCTGGCGAAATGTACGGACATTAAGCTAGGTCGGACCCGCCATGGGCCGCAAGCCATTGTCCGTACATTTGCCTCCAGGGCATGGCGCCGCCCTGATCGACCGCCCCGGGCGGCGTCCGGCCGATGTGCCGAACGGGACTTGCGCGGATTCCCCGACACCCGGCAGAGCGTGATGACACGATGAACGGGCCATGGTCGGGCCCGACTTGGAGGTCGTCGTTGCCGGGTGACAAGCGGAGCGTCCAGGAGAGAGCCGTGCCCACCGCACGGATCACCCCCGGCGACTTCCCCACCAGCCCGCTCGCCCTGCGCTTCGCCGACCCCGCCGGACAGGCCGCGGCCCGCGCCTTCGCCACCGAGCAGGCGGATGCCGCCACCGAAGCAGCCGGCCGGCTGGCCCGGATGTGGGAGAGCGCCGCGGACCGGCCCGCCCGGGCCGCCGCGCTGGCCACCGTCCACGCGCGGCTGGTCGACTGGCGCTACCGCCTCGCCGTCACGATGGGCCCGCCTCCCGGCATCGCCGGCACCGCCTTCAACCCGGAGCGTTTCCGAACGCCGATCCGGGAGGGCGACACCAACTACGACCGCCTCGGCGAGGTCGGCCGTCTTCGCGAGGGCGCTCGATGGAACCGGACCACCCGCACCTTCACCGGCGGCCGCGCGACACCGGCCTGGGAAGCCATGCTCCGCTACGGCCGTCTCGCCGAGCAGCGCTTCGCAGCCGAGGGCGTCACGGGCGACATCCTCCAGAACCGGGTGCTCCTGCCGGACGGACGGCGGATCGCCGGCAACCGCCTCCTGCGGGGCGACGCCGCCCGCCGCACCGACGCCGAACTCGTCGCCCGGTACGCGGCCCGGGGCCTGGACACCTCCTGGATCGAGAGCGGCGGCACGCCGATCTACACCGCCACCCCCGCGCCCCGGGACGGCGCCGTCCTGCACGCCGCCGCCCTGGACCTCCTGGCCCGCCCCCGCCTCACCACCGAGGACTACCTGCTGGCCCGCTACCTGCTCTTCCAGGCCCCGCGGACCAAGAAGGGGAGCGACGCCGTGACCAGGACGTTCGTCGTCGCGGTCGGCGCCGTCGCCCTCCCCGGCACCGCGCCCGCCCTGCCCGAGGACATCGACCTGCGCAGCTACGTCCTCGGCCAGCCCCGCGTCCGCCTGTAGCCGAGTGGCGCCTGCACGGCTCGCCGGCGGTCCCCGGTCGGCCCCGGCCGAACTCGCCCCCGGGCCCGACCTGCCCCGGGACCCGGGACCCGACCTACCTCCGGCCCCAGGATAATGATCTTGTTTGTCGGGCGGGGCCGAGCGAGGACGGGCGGCATGCGGATCAAGGTTCTGGGGCCTCTCCAGGTCGTACGAGGAGCGGACGGGCGCACCGTCGAGGTCGGCGGGGCCCGGCTGCGGCTGCTGCTGGTCCGACTGGCCCTCGATCCCGGGCGGGTGGTCACCCGCGAGCGGCTGGTCGACGACCTCTGGGGGGACACGCCACCGGACGAGCCCGCCGGCGCCGTGCAGTCCCTGGTCTCCCGGCTCCGCCGGGCGCTGGGGGCGGACCGGACGGTGATCGGCTCGCATCCCGCCGGGTACCTGCTCGACCTGCCCCGGGCGAGCGTGGACGCCTGGGACTTCGAGCAGCGCGTGACGGCCGGGCGGGCGGCGCTGGCAGCGGGCGGGTTCGCCGAGGCGGCCGCCGTGCTGGGCGAGGCGGTGAAGCTGTGGCGCGGGGCACCGTTCACGGACGCCGAGGGCGCCGGATTCGCCGCCGCACCGGCGGCCCGGCTGGCCGAACTGCGGCTGTCGGCGGCCGAGGACCACGCGGACGCGGTCCTCGCGCTCGGCGCGGCCGACCGGGTACCGGGACTGGTCGCGGAGCTCACCGAACTCTGCGCGGCGAACCCGCTGCGCGAGCGGGCCGCGGCCCGTCTGATGCGCGCGCTGGAGACGAACGGGCAGCAGGCCGCGGCGCTGGAGGTGTTCGAGCGCACCCGGCGGGCGCTGGCCGGGGAACTGGGCGCCGACCCGTCCGCCGAACTGCGGGACGTCCACCTGCGGGTGCTGTCCGGCGCCGAGCCGCCGAGGTCAGGACCTGCCCCGGCGCCCGTCGGCAGCCCGGCCGGACGCGCCGCGCTGCCCACCTGGCTGACCGGCCTGATCGGCCGCGACGACGCGGTGACGGCGGTCCGGGACCGGCTCGGCCGCTCGCGCCTGGTGACGCTCACCGGGCCGGGCGGCGTCGGCAAGACCCGGCTGGCGGTCGCGGCCGCGGCCGCCGCTCCTGTCGGAACCGACGTACGGCTGGCGGAACTGGCCGATGTCAGCACCCCCGGCGTCAACGCCCCCGACGCCAGCGCCCCCGACGCGGTGGCCCGGGCCGTCCTGACGGCGGTCCGTCCGCCGCAGGACTCCGGAGTGCCGGCGGACGGACTGCCCGCAGGCACCCCGGCCGGCGATCCGGTCGACCACATCGTCCGCGCGTTGGAGGGCCGCGAGACCCTGCTCGTCCTGGACAACTGCGAACACGTGGCCGAGGCCGCGGCCCGGCTGGCCCACCGACTGCTGACCGCCGTACCGGACCTCACCGTGCTGGCCACCAGCCGGGAACCGCTCGGGCTGACCGGCGAGACCCTCTGGCCGGTACCCCCGCTCGCCGTCCCCCCGCCGGGCACCACCGCGGAGGAGGCACTCGCCCACCCCGCCGTCGCCCTGTTCGCCGAACGGGCCGCCGCGGCGGCCCCTGACTTCACCCTCGACCGGCACACCGTCGAGCCCGTCGTCCGGATCTGCCGGGAACTGGACGGCCTCCCGCTCGCCCTGGAGCTGGCGGCGGCACGACTGCGCTCCCTCGGCCCCGGGCACCTCGCGGCGCGGCTGCACGACCGGCTCCGGCTGCTGGACCGGGGCCCCCGCACCGCCCCCGGCCGGCATCGCACGCTGCGCGCCGTCATCGGCTGGAGCTGGGACCTGCTCGACGAGGACGAACGCGTCCTGCTGCGGCGGCTGTCGGTGTTCGCCGGCGGGGCGCTCCTGTCCGACGCCCACCGGGTCTGCTCCGGCCGTTGGCCGGGCGGTCCGGCACCGGACGTGGTGGCCGTGGAGGACCTGCTGGCGTCCCTGGTCGAGAAATCCCTGGTGGTGACCACCGGACGGGGCGGCGGGCCGCTGCGGTTCCGGCTGCTGGAGACCATTCGCGAGTACGCCGCCGAACAGCTCGTCGCGGCCGGGGAGGCGGACCGGACCGGCGCCGAGCACCTGGGCCGCTACCTCGCCCTCGCCGAGACCGCCGAACCCCGGTTGCGCACGCACGACCAGCTGAACCGGCTGGCCCGACTGGACGCCGAGCACCTCAACCTGGACGCGGCGCTGCGCCGGGCGGTCGCCGTCGGCCCGCCGGAGCACGCGCTGCGGTTGGCGGCCGCCCGGGTCTGGCCGTGGCTGATGCGCGGTCAGGGACACGAGGCCGGTGAGTGGACGACGGCCGTCCTCGCGGCTCACGGCCGCACCCCGCCGCCCGGCCTGGAGCAGGCGCACGCGCTGTGCGTGATCCTCTCCGGGCTCACCGCGCCACTGCGGGATCCGGACGGGACGGCGGTCCCGGCCGAGGCGATGGGGCAGGCGCTGGTCACGGCGCTGGAGGCCGACCACCCGGTCGCGCTCGGGGCGGCGCTCCTGCTGGCCCTGGGCGGGCCGCCCGGGGCCACGAGCGCGGCGGCGGAGCGGTTCCTCGGGCATCCCGACGCCTGGGTCCGGGCCGGCGCCCATCTGGCGCTCGGCCGCATCGAGCTGGGCGCCGGCCGGATCGCGGAGGCCGAACACGGTCTGCGGACCGCGGTGGACGGCTTCCGGGCGCTCGGTGACCGCTGGGGCCTGGCGATGGCCCTGGTCACGCTGGCCGCGCTGCTGTCCGTCACCGGCGCGGCCGACGAGGCGCTGACCGCGCTCCTCCAGGCCCGCGACTGCGACGCCCGGATGGGCGGCGCCGGCGATGCCCCGCTGCCGCTGCTGCTGTCCGGCCGGCTGCGGACCCGCAACGGCGAGCCGGACGCGGCCCGGGCCGACCTGGACCGCGCGCTGGCCGCCGCGGTTCGGGCGCGGGACCCCCACCTCCAGGCCGCGGCCCGCTACGCACTCGGTGAACTCGCCAGAAGGACCGGCGACTTGACGGCGGCGCTGCGCGACCAGCAGGAG
This sequence comes from Kitasatospora sp. NPDC058048, assembly GCF_042885555.1. NCBI lineage: Bacteria > Bacillati > Actinomycetota > Actinomycetes > Kitasatosporales > Streptomycetaceae > Kitasatospora > Kitasatospora sp. NPDC058048. Next base: position 83,617 of record NZ_JBHVRT010000001.1, read on the forward strand.
ACGGTACGGAGGCTGGAGCGCCTCTCCCCGGCCGACGCCGCGGCTCCCACCCGGCGGCACCTGCTCGCCCTGCTGCACACCAGCCTGGGCCGCATCCGGCTTCGCCTCCGCACGCCCGAGCAGGCCGGCCCGCTGCACCGCCGGGCGCTGGAGCTGGCCGCGGACAGCGGTGACCGGCCGGTCCGCGCCGACGTGCTGGAGGGCTTCGCCGAGTACTGCCTGGCCCAGGGCGAGCCGACCCGGGGCGCGGCCGCACTGGGCGCGGCGTACGCGCTGCGCGGAGCCCATGACGCGGGCGACCCGGAGCTGCGCGCCGTCCTGGACGGCTGCGCCGAGGCGCTCGGTGAGGACGGCTTCCGCAGCGCCTGGGAGCGCGGCCGGGCGCTGTCGCGACCGGAGTCGCTGGCCCGGGAGGCAGGCTGACGGTTCCGCCAGGACGGTCGGCGGGGGAACGCCCGACGGTCGGCGGGGGAACGCCCGACGGCCCGCACGGCCCGCACGGCGGACCGGTCGGCTCAGCCCGCGAAGGGCTGCCGGTCAGGTGCGCAGACCGTCCCGCGCGCCGGGAGCACGCCGTCGATCAGGTAGCGCGTCTCGTACCCGGCCGCGCAGCCGCTGGGGTTGGCCAGGACCGTGTGGCCGTAGCCGTCGACGGTCAGCAGTTCGGCGCGGGCGAGCGACCGGGCCATGGCGCGGGACCCCTCGTACGGCATGCCCGGGTCCCCGGTGTTGGCGACGACCAGGATCGGCCGGGCGGTCCGGTGCTTCCACGGGCCGTCGTAGCGGTCGCGGTCCCGGACGGGCCAGTCGGCGCAGCGCTCCGCGGCCCAGGCGAAGTACGGGCCGACCTCGCCGGACCGGGAGCGGGCGAATGCCGCCTGGGCCGGGTAGTCGGCACCGGCCGGCGGGTTGGCGCTGTCCGAGCACATCACCGCGAGCGCCTGGTCGGGGGACGCGTGGGAGACGGGCGGCAGCGGCGCGGCGGGTGCCTCGGTGGCGGTCCACAGGGCCTGGAGCGTGCCGCCGAGCCGGGACCAGCCCGTGCCGGGCAGGCCGGGGACGGGGTTCGCCGCGTAGAGCGAGAGGACCGTCGTCTCCAGGGCCGAACCGGCGGTGAAGGTCGTGCCGGGGACGGCGACCGGCCGGGTCCGCAGCCGCTGGAGCAGCTCGGCGAACCGGGCACGCGTGGCGGTGGGCGTCCCGGCGGAGAAGGCGCACGCCTGCGGGCCGACCTGACCGCACCGGTCGAGGAAGGCGTCGAGGATCCGGCCGGCGGCCAGGTCGTTGCCGTTGCGCAGGAGGGTGCCTTCGGTCGCGGCCTGCCCGTCCCGGCCGGTGGACCAGGCCACCGGGTCCATGGCGCTGTCCAGGACCATGGCGCGGACCCGGCCGGGGAACAGGTTGGCGTAGGTGGCGCCCAGGTAGCTGCCGTACGAGGTGCCCAGGTAGCTGAGCTGCCGGTCGCCGACCGCGCGGCGCAGCAGGTCCATGTCCCGGGCGACGTTCGCGGTGGAGATGTGGGACAGCAGGGCGGCCTCACGGGCCCCGCACTGCCGGCCGAGGCTCCGGTAGGCGTCGGTCCACGCCCGCTGCTGGACGGTGTCCTCGGGGTGGCCGGCCGCGGTGCCGGCCAGCAGGGCCTGCTCGTCCGCCGGGTTCTCGAAGCACTGGACGCCGGCGCTGCCGCCGGTGCCCCGCGGGTCGAAGCCGATGATGTCGAAGCGCGCGCGGACCTCCTCGGGGAAGAGGCCGAGCATCGCGGGCAGGGCCGCGGTGCCGGGCACGGCCGGGCCGCCGGGGTTGTAGAACAGCGAGCCGATCCGGTGGGCCGGGTCGCTCGCCGGGTGCCGGACGACGGAGAGGTCCAGGCCCGCCCCGCGCGGGTCGTGGTGGTCGAGCGGAACGCGGGCGCTCGCGCACTCGAAGCCGTCCCCGCAGCTCGCCCAGTCGAGCCGCGGCACCGGGGCGGTGTCCGCGGCGGCGGCAGCGGGTGTGGGGGCCGTCGCGGCCAGCAGGGCGGCGGCCACCGCGCCCGCGCCCAGACGCCAGGCGGTCGCCACGCGGTGCCCCGCCGTGCGGGACGCCCTCGGCCGGCGGCGGCCCTCGACGGGGCCGGTGGGACGGGATGTGCGAGTCATGCGGGAGTCCTTTCGTCCGTGGCCGGGCAGTCGCGCGCCCCTCGGTCTCGGCGCTCCTCCCGACGCGTCCCACCGTTCCGCACCTCGCTGGCAGACCCCTGGCAGACCGCTGGCAGCCTCCCCGGCCGGCCTGCGGCTCACCCGTCCCCGGGGGGGGCACGGCCCCGCCGCGGGCGGCGCGCAGTGGCGCGGATCACAGCGGGTCGGGCGGGGTCGGCGAAATGCGGGGGCCGCCGGGGTGGTTGGCACGGGCGACCGCTTCCGCCCCGGCGCACGCCATCGCTGCCGCTACCGCGAGGAATCCCATGACCGTCACCGAGAACCCGGCCTCCCGCGCGGCCGGGATCCTGTCCCGGCCCGTCACGATCAACGGGCTGACCGTGCCCAACCGCATCGCGATGGCGCCGATGACGCGCAGGTTCTCCCCTGGCGGCGTACCCGGCGAGGACGTGCGCTCGTACTACGCCCGCCGTGCCGCCGCCGGCGTGGGCCTGATCGTCACCGAGGGCACGTACGTCGGCCACGAGTCGGCCGGCCAGAGCGACGACATCCCGCGCTTCCACGGCGAGGAGCAGCTGGCCGGGTGGGCCCGCGTCGCCGAGGACGTCCACGCGGCGGGCGGCACCATCGTGCCGCAGCTCTGGCACATCGGCATGGTGCGCAAGCAGGGCGACCCGCCGTTCGCGGACGCCCCCGCCGTCGGCCCGTCCGGGATCCGGCTGGACGGGACCGAGGGAACCGGGCGGGCGATGACCCGGGCCGACCTGGACGCCGTCATCGGCGCGTTCGCCGAGGCCGCCGCGGCCGCCGAGCGGATCGGCTTCGACGGCGTGGAACTGCACGGCGCGCACGGCTACCTGCTCGACCAGTTCCTGTGGGCGGGCACCAACCGCCGCACCGACGCCTACGGGGGCGACGCGGTCGCCCGGACGGCGTTCACGGCCGAGCTCGTCGCCGCGGTGCGCGAGGCCGTCTCCCCGGAGTTCCCGGTGATCTTCCGCTACTCGCAGTGGAAGTCGGAGAACTACGAGGCCCGTCTCGCCGAGACGCCCCAGGAGCTGGAGGCGATCCTCGCCCCGCTCGCCGCGGCCGGCGTCGACGCCTTCCACGCCTCGACCCGCCGCTACTGGGTCCCCGAGTTCGAGGACTCGGACCTCAACCTCGCCGGCTGGACCAGGAAGCTCACCGGCCGCCCCGCCATCACCGTCGGCTCGGTCGGCCTCGACGGCGACTTCGTCCGCGCGTTCGCGGGCGAGGGCTCCCCGGTCCGGGGCATCGACAACCTGCTCGACCGGCTGGAGCGCGACGAGTTCGACCTGGTCGCCGTCGGCCGCGCCCTGCTCCAGGACCCGCAGTGGGCCGCCAAGGTCCTCTCCGGCCGCTTCGACGACCTGCGCCCCTACGACGCCGCCGCGATCCGCACCCTGAGCTGACCACCGCGCCCGAGGGGCCGGCCGCACCGCGCGTGCGGCCGGGTCCGGCGGGCCGGGCCCGACCCCGGGCCCACTGCTCCCCAACCCGACTGCCCGGCAGCCGAGTCGGCGGGCCGGCCCTCGCGTCGGCGCGCCTCCGTCACGACCCTCCGCACCGCGCCCCCCGCGCCGCGCCCCCGGGCAAACGGGCCACCCTACCCGGACGTGCGGTCGCCCGTCGGGGAACCGGGGAGGATGTGTCAAGGTCCCGGCAACGGGACCCCGGCCAGGCGCGTCGCCGCCGCCGATCCGCTAGCGTGGGACGCTCCCCGACCGACACCCCTTCCTGGAGCACAGCGCCGTGTCCGACAGCTTCGCGCACCTGCACGTCCACACCGAGTACTCGATGCTGGACGGGGCGGCGAAGAACGGCAAGCTCTTCGCCGAGGCGGAGAGACAGGGTATGCCCGCCATCGCGATGAGCGACCACGGCAATATGTTCGGCGCCTACGAGTTCTTCCACTCCGCCGCGAAGACCGGGGTGAAGCCGATCATCGGCATCGAGGCGTACGTCGCCCCGGCCTCCCGCTTCCTGAAGAAGCAGGTGTTCTGGTCGCCGGGCGGCCAGCGCCCGTCCGGCGCCGACGGCGAGGGCGGCAAGGACGTCTCCGGCGGCGGCCGCTACACCCACATGACCATGTGGGCACAGAACGCCACCGGTCTGCGGAACCTCTTCAAGCTCTCCTCGCTCGCGTCGATGGAGGGCTACTACATGAAGCCCCGGATGGACCGCGAGCTGATCGCCGCCAACGCGACCGGCATCATCGCCACCACCGGCTGCCCCTCCGGCGAGGTGCAGACCCGGCTGCGGCTCGGGCAGTACGAGGAGGCCGTGAAGGCGGCCGGCGCGTACCAGGACATCTTCGGCAAGGAGAACTACTTCCTGGAGCTGATGGACCACGGCCTGTCCATCGAGAAGGACGTCCGCGACGACCTGCTGCGCCTGGCCAAGGAACTGAACATCCCGCTGCTGGCCACCAACGACTCGCACTACGTGACCGCCGACCAGGCCGACGCCCACGACAGCCTGCTCTGCGTCGGCGTGGGCAAGAACAAGGACGACCCGAACCGCTTCAAGTTCAACGGCAGCGGCTACTACGTGAAGACCGCCGAGGAGATGCGCGAGCTCTTCCGCGAACTGCCGGAGGCCTGCGACAACACGCTCGCGATCGCCGAGCGGGTCGAGTCGTACGACGAGGTCTTCAACTACGTCGACCGGATGCCGCAGTTCGACGTGCCGGAGGGCGAGACCCAGGCCTCGTTCCTGCGCCAGAAGATCGCCGCCGGCCTCCAGCACCGCTACGGCGACAACCCGAGCCAGGAGGTGCTGGACCGGGTCGAACTGGAGATGGGCGTCATCTCCCCGATGGGTTTCGACGCCTACTTCCTCGTGGTCGCCGACATCTGCCAGTACGCCCGGGACAACGGCATTCCGGTCGGCCCGGGCCGAGGCTCGGCGGCCGGCTCGATGGTCTCCTACCTGACCCGGATCACCGAGCTGGACCCGCTGGAGCACGACCTGCTGTTCGAGCGGTTCCTGAACCCCGAGCGCATCAACCCCCCGGACGTCGACATCGACTTCGACGACCGCCAGCGCGACCAGATGGTGCGCTACGTCACCGAGAAGTACGGCTCCGCCTACACCGCCCAGGTCAACACCTTCGGCACGATCAAGGCCAAGGCCGCCGTCAAGGACGCCAACCGCATCCTCGGCTACCCGTTCGCGATGGGCGACCGGATCACCAAGGCGATGCCGCCGGACGTCATGGGCAAGGGCGTCCCGCTGGCGGACCTCTTCAACGAGAAGCACCCGCGGTACAACGAGGGCACCGAGATCCGCTCGCTGTACGAGAACGAGTCCGACGTCAAGAAGATCATCGACACCGGACTGGGCATCGAGGGCCTGATCCGCGGCACCGGTGTGCACGCCGCCGCCGTGATCCTCTCCTCGACGCCGCTGCTCGACCTCATCCCGCTGCACATGCGGGACAAGGACGGCGTGATCATCACCGGCTTCGACTACCCGTCGTGCGAAGCCATGGGCCTGATCAAGATGGACTTCCTGGGGCTGCGGAACCTGGGCATCATCGATCACTGCATCAAGATCGTCAAGGCCAACCGGGGCGTGGACGTCGACATCGAGAAGATCCCGATCGACGACCCCACCACCTACCAGCTGCTGGCCCGCGGCGACACCCTCGGCGTGTTCCAGCTCGACGGCGGCCCCATGCGCGCCCTGCTCAAGCTGATGAAGCCCACCGAGTTCGCCGACATCTCCGCCGTCTCCGCGCTCTACCGGCCCGGCCCGATGGGCATGAACTCCCACACCAACTACGCGCTCCGCAAGAACGCCCAGCAGGAGATCATCCCGATCCACCCCGAGCTGGAGGAGCCGCTGAAGGACGTCCTCGGCCCCACCTACGGCCTCATCGTCTACCAGGAGCAGGTCCAGCGCGCCGCCCAGGTGCTCGCCGGCTACTCGCTCGGCCAGGCCGACCTGCTCCGCCGGGCGATGGGCAAGAAGAAGAAGGAGGTGCTGGAGAAGGAGTTCGTCCCCTTCCACGCCGGCTGCAAGGAGCGCGGCTACTCCGACGAGGCCATCCAGGCGGTCTGGGACGTCCTGGTCCCGTTCGCCGGCTACGCGTTCAACAAATCGCACTCCGCCGCGTACGGCCTGGTCTCCTACCAGACCGCCTACCTCAAGGCCAACTACCCCGCGGAGTACATGGCCGCGCTGCTCACCTCGGTCGCCGACGACAAGGACAAGATGGCGGTCTACCTGGCCGAGTGCCGGCAGATGGGCATCAAGATCCTCTCCCCCGACGTCAACGAGTCCGTGGTCGACTTCACCGCCGTCGGCAGCGACGTCCGGTTCGGCCTCAAGGCCGTGCGCAACGTCGGCGTACCCGTGATCGAGTCCCTGGTGCGCACCCGCGGCGAGCAGGGCAAGTACACCTCCTTCGCCGACTTCCTGGACAAGGTCGAACTGGTGGTGTGCAACAAGCGCACCGTCGACTCCCTCGTCAAGGCGGGCGCCTTCGACTCCCTCGGCCACACCCGGCTCTCGCTCAGCACCGTGCACGAGAGCGCGATCGACGCCGTCACCGGGCTGAAGAAGCAACAGGCCATCGGCCAGGACGACCTCTTCGGCGCCCTCGACACCGGCAACGACGGACCCGGCATCGGGCTGGACTTCCAGCTCACCGAGAACGAATGGCCCCGCCGCCAACTCCTCGCCCTGGAACGCGAGATGCTCGGCCTCTACGTCTCCAGCCACCCGCTCGACGGCGCCGAGCACATCCTCTCCCAGAGCCGCGACACCTCGATCGCCGAACTCCTCGGCTCCGGCCGCTCCGAGGGCGAGGTGCGCCTCTCCGGCCTGATCACCGGCGTCGACCGGCGGATCAACAAGGCCGGCAACGCGTGGGCCATCATCACCCTCGCCGACCGCGACGGCTCCGTCGAGGTGCTGTTCTTCCCCGCGACCTACAACCTGATGGCCGAGCAGATGATCGAGGACAACGTCATCTCGATCCGCGGCCGGCTCAACGAACGCGACGGGTCCCTGAGCGTCTTCGGCCAGGAGATCACCACCCTCGACGTCTCCTCCGCCGAGCTCGGCACCAAGCCGCCGGTGCACATCACCGTCCCGGCCGCCCGGATCAACCCCCAGGTGGTCGCCGAACTCAAGCTCGCCCTGCAGGCCCACCCCGGGGACGTCCCGGTCCGGCTGCGCACCACCAACTGGGACAAGGACACCCTCTACGAGCTCGGATACCGGGTGAACCCGGACAACGGGCTCGCCTCGGACGTCAAGACCCTCCTCGGCAACCGCGCCTGGGTGGGCGCAGCCGTCCGGTCCTGACCGGCGGCGGGCCCGCCGCTTCCGGTCGGGACGGAAGCGGCGGGCCCGGCGGTCCGGGTGCACGGCCCGGCGACGCGGTCCGGTTACGCGGTCCTCGTCGCGCCGGACCGCTTCGCGCACTCCGGCAGGTACGAGGAGCCCGCGGCGCCGGCCGCCAGCCAGCCGACGGCCAGCAGCCAGCCGGCGAGAACGTCCAGCGGCCAGTGCACGCCGAGGTAGACGCGGCTCAGGCCGATCGTGCCCGCGAACAGCACGGCGCCGACGACGGCCGTGCGGGCGGCGGCCGGGCGCGTACGGGCGACGGCGAGCGCGAGCAGGCCGGCGCTGAGGGCGGACGTGAAGGCGTGCCCGGAGGGGAAGGCGAAACCGGAGGCGGTGAACGCCCAGTCCGTCACGGGCGGCCGGGGCCGGCCGAAGGCGTGCATCAGGCCCTGGCGCAGCAGCTGCCCCAACGCCAGCCACACCACGGGCAGGAGCAGCGCCCGTACCGTCGTCCACCGGCGCCTCGGCGAGCCGGTGGTCCCGACGGCGGTGAGGACGCCCGCGGACAGGGCGAGGAGGTAGGGGACCACGCCGGTACCGAGCGAGGTGACGGCCATGGCCACGGCTCGGGCGAGCTCCGGGCGATGCGCGGTGCACCAGTCGATGGCGGCCTGCTCGAAGGCGAACGGCGCCCAGCCGTGCGCGGCCACCACGGCCGCGACCACCGCGAAGGCCGACCACGCACCGACGAGCACCACCACCCACCGCCGACGCTCCGTCATCCGGTCAGCCGTCATCCCAGCCCTCCTGCCAGCACCGCCCGGGCCACCGGAACGCGGCCCCGCGCGGCCAGGGTAGCGAGCCCGCGCCCGGCGGCACCGACCAGCGCCCCCACCACGCCCTCGCGCGGGTCGTGACATCCGGCACCCGGCCGGAGCCGGGCCGTCTCGAAGAGCGGCACGGAGCGTCTCGGCCGCACGGCCCGAGTGGACGTGAGCAGCTGGCTCCGCCCCGACGCCCCGACCAGCGAGGATCGGCTGTTCTGCCACCTCTGCGGGCGCGGCGACCCGGCAGCGGTTCGGCGCGGTGGCGACGAACTGGCGGTCCACCAGGTCCACGGCGCGTTCGGCTCCCGGGTCGGCGATGGTGGTGATCACCTTCCTGCCTCGCACCGCGCCGGCGATGCCGAGTTCGCGCATCAGGCGCTCGACGGTGCACCGGGCCACCGGATGGCCCTGCCGACCCAGCTCCCGCCAGACCTTCCGAGCCCCGTGGACACCTGCGTGACCTCGGTGATCCCCAAGCCGGAACACAACCGCCCGACGCCCTCCGGGGGCACAACTTCCGGTGCGTGCGGGCGCGGCGGACGTCAGCCCGGCGAACACGGTGAGTGCCACGGCGGCTGACGCCGCCGTGGCACCGGGACCATGACACCTGTGACGTGTCTCGTATCCCGCCGTCCGGGGCCCGCCGCGCGCAGTCCGCCGGCGGGCCCCGGACGGTGAAGTCGGCCCGGGATCAGGCGAAGGTGTTGGTGGACCAGATCGCGCCGCCGATGCCTTCGCCGCCGTCGGCCTTGTAGACGACGAGGTTGCCGTCGTCCTGAAGCTTCAGGAAGGCGCCCGTCGACCAGAAGGTGCCGGAGGCCCAGAGGCCGCGGCTGCCGTCCGCGGTGTAGACGACGGCGTTGCCGTCGGGCTGGATCCGGAGGAAGGCGTTGCCGTTGCCGGCGGTGTTGCTGTGCCACAGGACCGCGTTGTCGCTGAGGCGGTAGAGGACGAGGTCACCGTCCCACTGCATCGCCAGGCGGGTGGTCTTCGCGTACACCTGCTGACCGGCCACGAGCTGGGTGCCGGAGCGGAAGGTCGTGGCGCTCCAGACGGAGTTGGCGACCGTCTCGGCGGCGTTCTTCTTGTAGAGCGCGAAGGTGCCGTCGTCCTGGAGCTTGAGGAACGCGCCGTTCTGGCCCCAGGTGTTGGAGCCCCACAGGGCGCCGGTGCCGGCGGCCGGGTTGCCGTCGCTCTTGTAGAGGACGAAGTTGCCGTCCGTCTGCACGTACGCCCACGCCCCCTTGTTCCCGGCGGTGTTGGTGTTCCAGGTGGGCTCGGCGTCGGCGCGGCGGTAGCGGACCAGGTTGCCGTCCGCCTGCATCTCGACCACGGCGGTCTGCGACTGGAACCACTGACCGGGCTTGATCTTGGTGTCGCTGTTCAGCTTCTGGTCCAGACGGGTGGTGCCGGCGGACCACACGGTGGAACTGCCGTCGGCCTTGACCATGGCCACGTTGCCGTCGTTCCGGAGCTTGAGGAACGCGCCGCTCTGGCCCCAGGTGCCGGAGGCCCACAGGGCGCCGGTGCCGGCGGCCGGGTTGCCGTCGCTCTTGTAGACGACGAGGTTGCCGTCCGGCTGGACGTACGCCCAGGCGCCGTTGTTGCCCGAGGTCCCGCTCTCCCACAGGATCCCGTTGTCGACCTGCCGGTGGGTGACGACCAGGTCGCCGTCCGGCCGCATGGTCAGCTTCAGGTCCGCGCCGACGACCGACTGCCCGGAGGTCAGCTTGGTGTCCGACTTGACCGACACGCCACCGGCGGCCACGGTCGAGGAGATCCATCCGCCGAGGTCGTCGATGCGGGTGGCGGTCGCGCCGGTGCGGGTCTCGGTGGCGGGGGTGTCGAGGCAGCCGCCCTGCCAGGAGCGGGAGGCGACGGCGACGAGTTCGGTCTTGCCGCCCGTCTCGCGGATCGTGGGGGCGCCGGTGTCGCCCTTGCAGACCGCCGCGCCGCCGGTGCCGGTGACGCTGATGCCGGTCGCGTTCACGGCGCCGAGGGTGAAGGAGCCGGTGTGGGGCTTCAGCGGGGCCCACTCGTCCTTGGTGCGGCCGTATCCGGCCACCCGCAGGGTCTCTCCCGAGGTGGGGGCGGTCGTGGCGAACGCCGGCGGGGTGACGCCGTCCACGGCGGTGGCCAGGCGGGCCATCACCAGGTCACGCTCCTGCCGCGGCACCAGCTCGGCCACGTCGGCGGACTTGGCGCCCACCGTGACGGTCGTCTTCCACTTCGGCGCGCCGGCCGCCAGCGTCTGCGGCTGTGCGGGGTCGTCGGAGAAGCAGGACGCGGCGGTCAGCACCCAGTAGTGGTCCACCAGCGTGCCGGTGCAGCCGCGCAGGGCGTCACCGACGACGATCCGGGCGGTGTAGGCGTACGAGCCGTCGGCGGCGGCGTCGCCGGTCACTGCGCCGGCCGGGGTGAAGGAGGTCATCGTGCCGGCGGCCGCGGCCGCGGCCGCTATCAGCACGCCCGCTCGTCGGGAGCGGAGCGAGGAGTTGTGAGGCATGAACAGGGTTCCCAACGTAAGAGGTGAATTCGGGTAGCGATCGGTCCGACGTGGTCCGGCGGGTTTCCCGCCGGCGCCTTCGCCGACGATCGCGAAGCGCTGCCTTGGAGCGCGGAGGGGCTGCGGGGCACGTCAGCGGTGAGGCTGACCCGGCAGTTCGGGCCCGTCGTCGCCAGGGCGGGGGACGAGTGAGCCGCCCGCGTCCGACGGAGTCCGCGATCGTGCGGCCTCTGACGGGCCGCCAGGCCCTCACTCTGCACCCGCGCAGCCGCCTGGAGCGGTACAAGCGGCACGCCTGCACCCAGCTCACCGGCCTGTGCGGCCGGTGGCCCACTGCCGAGCGACGGCAGTCGGCCGCCGAGGAACTCGAAGCGCCGGCCCGGCCGCTCGGCATCCTGGCGGTCGGAGTCCCGCTGTGCGGCCCCGTTGGGCTTCGTGGAGTCGGCCGCCGTCTTTGCGGGGTAGGCGCGCAGGGCGTTCGCACCACCGCTCGCGGTCCGCGGCGATGCGGGCCGCTCGGACGGTCCCGGTCCCGCCGCTCACGCGGCGGGGCCGGGACCGGGGATCAGACGTGCGTCGAACCGCCTGATCGGAGCCTCACTTGGAGGTGGTGAGCTCCATCAGGGTGAACGGACGCTGCTGCGGGTCGGTGAGCTCTCCGACCTTGTTCCAGGTGTTCGGCTTCAGGTCGTGGATCTTGGTCTCGGTGCCGTTCACCATGACCACGTGGACGGAGTAGTCGGAGGTGGAGACGGCGTAGGTCGACGGCAGCTCCAGGCTGAGCCGACCGGACGTGCCGGTGGTGGTGAAGCAGAAGCGGCCGCCGCCGACCTTGTCGGTCTCCGCCATGTTCCGGGCGTCGACCTCCAGCAGACCCGGAGCGCAGGGCGCGAGGACGATGTGGCCGTCACCGCTCTTCAGCCGGATGCCACGGTCCGCGAAGATCTGGTCCGCGCCGGGGTAGGCGAAGTCCTCCACGGCCGGCGGCGGAGTGTCGTCGGCCGTCAGGGCCTTCGGAGCGGCGGCGGTGCCGCCAGGCGCGGCGGCGCTGCGGTCAGCCGCGACGGCGCCCACGACGCCGGACACGGCGACCGTACCGGCGACCGCGCCGACGATGACCATCTTGGTGATGGAACGCATGAATAAAACCCCCTGGTTAGCCGTCAATTGCTGTTGGTTCGCAGCAGACCTGCCGAGTCGGTGCACGTACCGGCAACCTGGTCGAATGGCGTTTCGGCCACCCCCGGCCACCCCCGGCCCCGACCGGCACCATTGCTATCACGAGCGGGTCGACTTCCGGAAGATCGTTTCCCGCTTCGGAAGCATCTGGAATTCCGTCATGTTCGTATGCATCTCATATGTCCGGGAAGGAGGTCGTCGCAGGCGGGTGAGCCGCGGACCGAGCCGCTACCGGGTGGTCCAGATCGCCGCGGTCCCGAATACCACAAAGGACACGAAGACCTGCGCCATCATGGCGGGAGGCCACGTGTTCTCCTCCGACTCGCCCCTCTGCTTCGCCTCCATCAGGCGCTGCGCGAACTTCCTGCGGTGGCCGACCATTCCCACCGGGAAGGCCACCACCGCGAACGAGTACATGGCGAGCACTGCGGCCGCGTCCATGTGCTTCGCGTAGTAGCTGCCGAGGCCGAAGACCGCCATCACGGCCGGCGCCAGCGCCATGCTGATCCGATGCGTGCGCGTGGGCATTCCCGGTACCAGGACCGCCCAGAACACCGCGGTCGCCAGGATCGCGAGCCACCACCACGACACGGCACCAAGGCCCAACGGATACACCGCACACCCCCTCGTTCCGGCTGTGGAGCCCGCGTCGGACGCGGGCTCCACAGCGCTGTTCCGTCACGGCCATTCGAACACGGCCGATCACTCACAGCCTAGTGATGACCTGATCAGTCGCTCGTGAACCAGCCGACGACGGACGAGACGGCACTGTGTCCGGCCTTCACCAGCCTCTCGCCGACCTTCTCGGTCACCTTCACGCCGAACTTGGCCGCTTCCGCCGCGCCCTTCTCGATCGCGCCGACCACTCGGCCACCGATCAGGGAGAGGCCGACGGTTGCCACCGAGCCGATGAACTTGTCGCTGCTGAAGCCGTAGCCGATCCCGGTGTACAGGGCCGAAGCCACACCCGTCACCAGCGAGAACGTGCCGACGGCAGCCGCGAAGGGCTGACCACCCGGAATGAGCATCAGGCCGGCCGCGACGAACCCGCTATAGGTGCTGACACTGCTCAGGAAGTCTCCGTACTCCCGGAACAGCTGCTTGTCGTCCTTCGGCGGAGAGCCCGGAGCCGGCTTCTCGGGAGCCGGAGCCGGAGTGGTCACCTTGTCGTTGGCCGGCGTGTTCACCGGGTCGACGTGGTTGGCCTCATTGGCCTTCGCCTGGGCCGCCGCGGCGGCGGCGGCAGCGGCCTGCTCCTGCGCGCGCTTCTGGGCGGCGATGGCGTGGGCGTCGCTCGCGGCCTGCGACGCCGTGGCGGCGTCCTTGCCCGCCGCGCTCGCGCTGGCCGCGGCCTGCGCCGCCGAGGCCCTCGCGCTCGCCGCCGAGTTCACGGCCTGGTTCGCGGAGGCGGTCGCCTGGGTGGCCGAGTAGTTGGCCTGCCGGTTGGCCGTCTGCGCGGTCGCCGCCGCACTCTTGGCCTTCTGCGCCGAAGCGGCGGCGGCTGCCGCGGAGGCGTCGGCGGCGCTGGACTTGGCCTTGGCCTCCTCCGAGTACCCCTTCGCCTCCTGGGCCGACTGCCCTGCCAGGTTCGCCCAGTGAGCGGCCTCTTCCGACGCGTGGCGCGCGTCCGCAGCGATCTGGTACGCCCGCTGGGCGCTCTCGCTCGCGGTGGCCGCGTCCTTCGCAGCGTTGGCGATCATGCTCAGCACGGACGACACGTGCGCGTCGGTGTCCGCGTCCTTCTGTGCCGCCGTGTACTGGGTCTTGCGGACGAACTCGTGCTGCATCCAGGCCGGGCCGGCCAGGGCGACCGCGCCCGCGGCCTTCACGTTGGGCCCGCCGCCGTCGACGGCGACCACCACGGCCACCCGGTCGTCCTCGGCCAGGGCCTTGGCGTAACCGTTGGACAGGAAGGCGGCCAGGACCGACACCCGGCCGTCGGCCAGTGCGGCGCCGCCGTCCCGCTGGACGGCCTTGCCGCCGTCCGAGATCAGGGAGACGGTCCGCACCCGCAGGTCCTCGGCCTGGGCCTGGAGCGCCCCGCCGCTGAGGAACTTCTCGACCGCGGTCGGGTCGGTGCTCTCCAGCGTCTTCTGCGCCTCGGTCGCCAGCTTGGCGTTCGCGATGTTCGTGACGGCCAGGATCTTCTCCCGGTCGTCGAGCTGCAGGCTGCGCTGGTAGTCCGACTTGGCCCAGGACACCACGGCCTCGTCGGTGCCGGAGAGCGCGGCCTGCGCCGACGCCCGGGTCCAGGAACCGGTGGACTTCAGCAGGTTGACCGCGGCCTTGCGGCCGGCCTGGGCGGCCGTCGCCGTGGCGGTTCCGGTCGCCGCGGCCTGCTTGACCAGGTCCTTCGTCGCGGCGTCCTGCGAGGCGGCCTCGGTCTGCTGCTGGTTGAAGTCCGCCTGGGTGGCCTGATCGTCCTTCAGCAGCAGGTCGGCCTGGGTGACACCGAGCTGCTTGTCCGACTCCAGCTGCACGGCCTCGGCGTCACGGGCCAGCTTCTCGAGCGTCTGGGCCTTCGCCACCGCCGAGGCCGCGGTCTGGGCGGCGACAGCGGCGGCGTCCGCGTGCTGCCCCGCGATCTTCGCCCAGTCCTGGGCCTGGCCCGCGGCGGCGGCCGCGGCGTCGGCCGCTGCGGCGGCCTTCTCCGCGTGGTCGGCGGTCCGGTTGGCCAGGTCCTTGGCCTCGGCCGCCGCGGCGGCGGCCGAGGTGGCGAGGTTCTGGGCACGGGTCGCGGCCGCGCCGGCCGCGTTGGCCGCGTTGCGGGCGGTGGTGGCCGCGTTGCGGGCGCGGGCCGCCTGCTCGGTGGCCTGGCCCGCGGAACCGGCTGCCTGGGCGCTCGCCTCGGCGGCAGCGGCGGCGTTGTTGGCGGCGCGGGCCGCGGCGGAGCCGGCCTGGCCCGCCCGGGTACTCGCGTCGGCGGCGGACGAAGCGGCCGACGCCGCGTCACGCGCACCGGCGGCAGCGTTGCGCGCAAGCACAGCGGCGTCGCTCGCCGCCTTGGCCTGGGACCGGTCGCCCGCGGCGGCGGCAGCGGCGTTGTACGCGCGGCTGGCGGCCTGGCCGGCGGCGGCGGCGGCCGAAGCGGCCGAACGTGCCGCCGTGGCAGCCGTCTTGGCCGCCGCCACCGCCGTGTTGGAGGCGTCGATCGCGGTCTTCGCGGCCTCGGCCGCGCCCTGGGCGGCCTCGGCGGCCCTGTTGGCGGCGGCGCCCGTCTTCTCGGCGTCGTCCTTGGTCTTGGCAGCCTCGTCCGCGGCCGTCAGCGCGGCCTGCTTGGCCGTCTCGGCGGCCTTCTCGGCCCGGGCGCCCGCCTCCTGGGCGGCGGCCGTCTCCTCCAGGGCCCGCTTGGTGGCGTCCTTCGCGGTCTGGGCGAGCTGCTTGACGTCGAGCGTCTCCTGGTCCCTGGCCTGGGCGAGGAGCTGGCCGTTCTCCAGGAACTCGCGGACGTCGGCGGGCGTGCCGCTGAGCGCCCGACCGGCCTGCTTGGTGAACTCCGGGCCGGTGTAGACATCCATCAGCCGCAGGACGGCGACCCGGTCGTCCTCCTCCTGCGCCTTGAACCGGCCGGAGGTCAGGAAGGCGTCCATGGCCTCGGCGGTGCCATCGCTGAGCGCCTTGGTCCCGGCCGTGCGGACGGCGACGTCGGCACCGTCGACGATAGTGACGATCGCCGCCCGGCGATCGTCCATCATCGGGTTCTGCCAGCCGTTGGTGACGAACGCGTGGAGGTCGGCGTCCGACCCACTCAGCGCCTTCGTCGCGGCGTCGCGCACGCCCTTGCCGGTGTTGCTCAGCATCTTGATGACGGCGAAGCGCTCGTCCGACGCCTGAGCACGGCTCAGCGTGTTGGTCAAGAACGTGGTGATGTCGGCGTCCGAGCCGACCAGTGCCCGTGCGGCCGCGTCCTTCACCGCCGTGCCGCCGCCCTGCCAGGCTTCGACCACCTGCGCGCGGTAGTTGGCCGGCAGCGGCTCCGGGGCCGTGTCGGACGGGAGTGCTTGGGCGACCGTCGTCCCCATGACGGTCGCGGCCAGCATCATGGCCGTGGCGGACAGGATCCTGGCGCGTGAGCGCCGTGCCGACCCTGCCCTCATTGGCGAGTTCGCCATTTCCCCCTCTTCCTCCCCAATCTCCTGACCCATCAGGGCCAGTGTCCACCAGGACAGTTGCCCTGATGCCGCAGGAATCCTAGTGCCGGAAAAGGCAGATCGACGGGGCGGAATGACTTTGGCTGGATCGCATGCCAACTGGCTGAATCCCCGTCGGCTTTCGGTCACCGACCGCATAGACCTGCAATAGATCCACCCAAACGGCGATAAAAGACCGGTTCGTCACCCTCGTCCGGTTCGCGCACATCCCCCCCTGTGCCCCGGATGTCAGAGTGACCGACCGTCAGCATGCTGACGGTCGGTCACTGAAAGTACTGGCGGAACAGGGATTTACGAAACGAGGAAGAACACAGGAAGAGCACCTTGCTTCACGTCAGTTATCGCCAGAGGAAGGAAGGTTGGATGCGATCTGACACCCGCATCGAACGCGGGCGGCAACCGATGGGCGGCGGGTGGGTCTGCGGCGGTGGTGCGCCACCGATTTCAGTGGCTGGATGGTGATTGCTGCTGGTCAGCGCCTTGTGTCGGTATGGCGATCACCGCCGAGCTCTACCAGGCCGTCGGCGGCACGCCGCGCCGGCCCTCCCCCACCGACCGGGTGTTCCTCAATGAGGTCCGCCGGCACACCACGGCGGTGGTCCGCCACCGCGACATGGTGGTGCAGAACTCCACGCGACGGATCCGCGCGTACGGGGTGGTGGGCACCGCGCGCTGGTACCCGGAACGCGGGGCCGGGCCGCGCCCCGTCGACGTCCGCCGAGCCGGCATCCAGACACCCGGACACCCAGGCATCCGTCGGACCGGCCGGCGGCCGCCCTGGACCGCCGACCTCTGCCCGGGCCGGGGGATGCCGGGAGAATCGCAGGAGGATGCTTGACAAACTCAACCTTTCATCCCTAGGGTCGCCATTGCTTCAGGTAGTGAAAAATTTCTACCCGCAAGCACCGGCTCCCCACCTCAAGACCGCGAGACCCCTCATGACTGACGCCATCCCCACCGTGGTCGCCCGCCTGCGGGCCGAATTCTCCACCGGCCGGACCAGGCCGCTCACCTGGCGCCTGGACAGGCTGGCCGCCCTGCGCGCCCTGCTCACCGAACAGGCCGAGGTGTTCCAGCAGGCCCTGCACACCGACCTCGGCAAGAGCGCCGCCGAGGCGTACCGGACCGAGATCGGCTTCACGCTCAACGAGCTCGACCACACCGTCGCCCACCTGGCCGAGTGGCTGGACCCGAAGCCGGCCGCCGTGCCGGAGGTCTTCCGCCCCGCCGAGGCCCGGGTCGTCCGCGACCCCCTGGGCGTGGTGCTGATCATCGCCCCCTGGAACTACCCGCTCCAGCTCGCCCTGGCCCCGCTCGTCGGCGCCCTGGCCGCCGGGAACACCGCCGTCCTCAAGCCCAGCGAACTCGCCCCCGCGACCTCCGCGGCCATCGCCGAACTGCTGCCGCGCTACCTCGGCGAGGAGACCGTCGCGGTCGTCGAAGGCGCCGTCCCGGAGACCACCGCCCTGCTGGAGCAGCGCTTCGACCACATCTTCTACACCGGCAACGGCGCCGTCGGACGGATCGTCATGGCCGCCGCCGCCAAGCACCTGACCCCGGTCACCCTGGAACTCGGCGGCAAGAGCCCGGTCGTGGTCGACCCCGGCACCGACCTCGCCGTCACCGCCCGGCGGATCGCCCGCGGCAAGTTCCTCAACGCCGGACAGACCTGCGTCGCCCCCGACTACGTCCTCGCCGTCGGCGGCACCGCGGCCGGCCTGGAACGCGAACTGGCCGACGCCGTAAGGGAACTGTTCGGCGAGGACCCGGCCACGAGCACGGAGTACGGGCGCATCGTCAACGAGCGCCACTTCGACCGGCTCACCGCCCTGCTCGACGACGGGCGCACCGTCACCGGCGGCGGGCACGACCGCGCCACGCGCTACCTCGCCCCGACCGTCCTCGCCGACGTGCCCGCGACCGCCCCCGTGATGCGGGCCGAGATCTTCGGCCCGATCCTGCCCGTCCTCACCGTCCCCGACCTCGACGC
Source organism: Kitasatospora sp. NPDC058048 (assembly GCF_042885555.1). Classification (NCBI taxonomy): domain Bacteria; kingdom Bacillati; phylum Actinomycetota; class Actinomycetes; order Kitasatosporales; family Streptomycetaceae; genus Kitasatospora; species Kitasatospora sp. NPDC058048. The sequence continues at coordinate 101,727 of NZ_JBHVRT010000001.1, forward strand.
GGCGATCGCCTTCATCAACGAGCGCGACAAGCCGCTCGCCCTCTACGCCTTCACCGAATCCGCGGACACCAAGCGGCGACTGACCGAGGAGACCTCCTCCGGCGCGCTCACCTTCGGACTCCCGGTCTCGCACCTCGCGATGCCCGACCTGCCCTTCGGCGGCGTCGGCGAGAGCGGCATGGGCCGCTACCACGGCGAGTACTCGATCGACACGTTCAGCCACACCAAGGCCGTCGTCGACAAGCCCCTCGGCTGATCCCGACCCTGCCCTCCCCCTCCACCCTCACCCTCGCCACCGGACCGGTGGTCCCGCCGGCCCCCGAATCCCTCCGGAGCAACCGTCCATGACCCCGAACGAGCACGTCGACGCCGTGGCCGCCGAGACCCACCGGTTCGCCACCGCCGTACGCTCCGCCGACCCGGCCACCCCCGTCCCCACCTGCCCCGACTGGACCCTCGCCGACCTCCTCCGCCACGCCGGCAGCGTCCAGCGCTGGTTCACCGTCCTGCTGCGGCAACGCATCCAGACACCGCCCACCAGCCGGGACGTCGACCTCAAGCTCCCCGAACGGGCCGAGGACTACCCGGCGTGGCTCACCGAGGCCGGCGCGGAAGCGGCCGCGACGTTCGCGGAGACCGACCTCGACGCCCCCATGTGGGCCTGGGGCGCCGACCAGCACGCCCGCTTCTGGGTGCGCCGGATGCTCTTCGAGACCCTCGTCCACCGCGTCGACGCCGAACTCGCCCTGGGGCTCGGGCCCGAGATCGACCCGGACCTCGCCGCGGACGGTGTGGCCGAATTCCTCACCAACCTGCCGCACGCCACCCTCTTCGCCCCGCACACCGCCAAGCTCCGCGCCGCCGACCGCACCCTCCGCTTCACCCGCACCGACGGCGACGGCGACTGGCTGATCCACCTGCGCCCCGACGGCTTCGGCTTGGCCCCCGCCGACGCGACCGCCACCACCGCCGACGCGGACGCCGACGCCACAGTCTCGGCCACCGCCGCCGACCTCCTGCTCCTCCTCTACGGCCGCACCGACCGCTCGGCGCCCGGGATCACCGCCTCCGGGGACGAAGACCTGCTGGACCTCTGGTTCACCAACTCCGCCTTCTAGGCGGGACCCGAACCCCCGGCACGACCGCCCGCGCCGACGCCCCCGGCGCGGGCCGCGCAGGCGAACTGCGATCCCCCGGGTCGGTCAGTCCTCGTCGGCGAACTCGTGCGTCTGGCGGCGGTAGGGCCCCGAGACGGTGGCGAGGCGGTCCGGCGGCCAGAGGTCGGACCGCTCGCCGAGGCACCTTCTCCGCCGCCGAGGGGCTGACCCGGCCCGGCTCCCCGCCCGCCGGGCCCGGCCCGATGCGGAGCCGGGCCGGGCCGGGCCGAAGGCGCGCCGGATCCGCGCGGCCGTGGCACCGGCCGCACGTTCACTGCGCCAAGGGCACTCAGCCGTCGGCAAGTTCGAGGGACTTGCCGATCGGGAACCAGTGCAGTGTTGTCGTCATTTTGTCCATGTCCACGTCGCCGTCGACATTCGCCAACGTGCCGGAGATCGTCTGCCCCTTGCGGACAAGGACGCTCATCGGGTGGCGCTGGCCGGATTTACCGGACTGGCGCAGGATCGGCGCGTCAACCAAGTATGTGTCGTTGCCGACCTGCAGCGTGAGACGAGCGAGAAGGCCGATGTTCTGATCCTTACCCGTGTTGTCCTCGATGAGCAGAAGAACCGTGAGGAGTCCGTCCGTAGGGGCGGTCCTGCTGAATGACGCCGCCTTCGGGTAGGGGTACGTGTAGTGGTTGGCGAGCATGTCCGTCACCGCTCCGACGTACAGCGACTCGTTGATGGTAGCCCCTCCGTCGGCGGTGAGGCCGCCCTTGACCGTCACGGCGCTGTTCGCGGTGAGGTCGCCCGCGACCGTCGCGGTGCCGCCGGCGGTGAGGGCCTCGCTGACGGTGAGGCCGCCGGTGGTGGCGAGGTCCTTGCCGAACGTGCCGGCGCCGGTGGCGTTGAGGTCGCCGTCGACGGTGAGGCCGCTGGTGACATGGGCGCCGTACAGGGTGACGGGTTCGGTGTGGTCGCCGCCGTACACGGTCCCCGCGACGTGGATCTCACCGCCGACCTCCAGCGTCTGCGCGCAGTGCAGGCCCTGGACGTCGGTCTGCCCGGAGACCTGCACGTCCCCGTCCACGGCCAGGGTCTGGAGTGCGAGGTCGGGCTTGTCCACGGTGACGCTGGTGTGCTGGTAGTGGGTGACGGTGTGGCCGTCGGTGGTGAGGCTGGCCCGCAGGTGGAAGGTGGCGTCGCGGTGGAGCGGGGCGGGCGTGGTCCAGGTGCGGACGTTGGTGACGTCGTGGGACGTGTTCTCGTGGAGCATGGTGTAGGTGGCGCCGTGCGAGGCGGTCCAGGTCAGGGTGACCGTCTGGCCGTTGGTCACGGTGGTGCGGCCGTCGTCGAGGAACGCGGGCAGCAGGTCGCCGAACTGGAAGGCGGGGAGGCATTTGCCGAGGTCGAACTCGGTCTTGCCGTGGCCGCTGGCGGTCTTCTCCGCGATGTCGAGGGTGGTGACGCCGAGTTCGCCGTTGACCGCGATGTCGGTGAGCTCGAACAGCAGGCCCTTGTCGGTGACTTCGACGTATCCGGCGTCACTGGTGGGCGTGGCGGTGAAGGTGCCGTCCTTCCGGTTGGTGAAGGTCCAGTCCGCGCTGGGGCTCGCGGTGGTGGCGATCTGCTCGGGGTGCTGGGTGAGTTGGCCGGCGTCACCGCCCACGAGCAGGGTGAACGTGAGGGAGGTGATGCGGATCGGGTCCGTGGGGTCCGGGTTGGCGGCGGTGATGGAGATCTTGGCGGGTGTCGGTGTGCCACCGTCCGGGGTGATCTCCAGCGGGGACGGGGTGGTGGTGACGAGGTAGATCAGGGCGGTGGTGGGTGAGCCCACGGCGCGGACGAACACGGGTGCTCCTGGATCTGGCGGGTGCGGTTACTGGTTGTCGGTGACGGCGCCGCGAAGGCGCAGTCGGCCGGTGCGGGCACTCAGCGGGGTGGCCGGGATGTGGCCGGGGGTGCCGACGGGTGCCAGCGGGCTTTCCTGCCAGCCGGTGGGGCTTGTGGGTTCGGTCCAGCTCCAGTCGCCGTGGCGGACGGAGGGGCGGGGCAGGGCCCAGGCGGTGGCGGTGCTTCCGTCGGCGCCGGTGACGTTCTGTGGGCCGGTCAGGACCGGGCCGAGGCGGAAGGAGACTTCCATCCGGGCGAGCGCGGCGGTGATGAACTCGGCGGGGACGGTGAGGACGGAGACCGGCAGGATGTCGCTGACCGCGTGGACGGTGCCCCGGGGGTCGGCGAGCAGGGTGAGGTACTGCGGGGTGCCGGCGGCGGTGAGCGGGAAGCCGGCGCCGATGCCGGTCAGGTAGGACGGGGCGTCCGGCGGCAGGTGGACGGCGTGCAGGGTGGTGCTGTCGTCGCCGCTGGTGTAGCCGATCAGGCCGTCGGCGAGGTTCTCCAGCGCGCCGAGCCGCACGCCCCACTGGTCGTCCAGCCAGGCGGGCCGGGGCGGATCGGTGCTCGGGTCCAGGACGTACTGCCACTGTTCCCAGCTGGGGTCCATGATGGGCGGGCCGTCGAGTTCGATGGCGAGTCGGGTGCGCAGCAGGGCCAGCGGCCGTCCGGCGAGGACGGTCATGGTGGTGTCGTCCCAGCCGCCGAGGGGGTTGACGGTGTACAGGGTCTCGTCGATCGCGGCCAGGGTGGCGGCGAGGGCTTCGGGGCCGGCGGTGGCCAGGCCGGTCAGGAAGCCGGCCAGGTGCGGGAGTTCGGGGGCGAGGCTGTCCAGGGTGGGGTAGGCCGAGCCCGGCGCCGGGTCCCAGACGACCTGCTGCTGGTCGCCGTCCGTGCGGACGGTTCGGCACTCGCCGAGCGCGCCGCCGTCGGGGTCGAAGGCGGCGAGGGCGGTGTCCAGGTGGTTGGGCAGCAGCCAGCCGCAGACCGGGTTGACGCCCGCGTTCAGGTCGAGCACCTGGCTGTCGTCGGTGGCGCTGACGGCGTCGAAGCGCAGCCGGGCACCCTGCAGGAGGCGGGGGCGCAGTTCGGCGTAGCGGTAGGGGAATTCCGGCAGGACGGTGGCGTCGTCGTCCGGTCGTACGCTGTCGGCGAGGACCAGGGGCTTCTTGTCGTTGTCGGTGGAGCTGCCGCTGCCCTGCGGGTTGATGGGGTCGGTGACCTGGCCGAACTGGTCGACGACGGCGATGCGGTTGAAGTAGAACTGGCCGGCGCGCAGTTGGGGGAACCGCGAGGCGGGCCACTTGCCGCTGCGGGAGGGCCGGCCGCCGGGGACGGGGGCGGTCCGGTACTGGGGGCCGATCAGGGTGGCCAGGCCCTGCTCGTCGGTCGGATGGGCGGCGAGGTCCGGCTCGCGCAGCGCGATGCGCGAGGCGAGCCCGTCGGTGGCCTGGCTGAGCAGGTCCCAGCCGGCCACCTGGTCGGCGAGTTGCTGGAGTTCGTCCTGCGGCGCGTCGGGGTGGGTGGCCCGGTACTGCCTGATCCGGGCGGCCAGGTTGAAGGTGGCGTGCGGGGTGAGGAACATCCGTCCCGTGTAGGACTGGTAGTCGCCGGGCGTGCCGGTGCCGTCCCAGTGGTAGCGGGTGCCGTCGAACGTCCAACTTCCCTGTGGGAGCTGGTAGTAGAACAGTTCGTAGAGCAGGTACAGCGGCTTCCAGGGCTGCCGCCAGCCGCTGGTGCCGAGGGCGGGGAGGACGCCGGTGACCTTCTGCTCCGGGTGGGCGACCGCGTCGTCGAGGGTGCCGGCGGCCTGGGCCCGGTCGAGCAGCCAGAACTCGCCGAGCAGTGCGCCAATGGTGGCGGCCTCGGCCAGCCGAGTCAGCGGCGGCCCCGGGACGGTGGCCGGGGCGGGGGCGAGGCCGCTGCCCAGATCGATGCCGGTGAGCAGCTGGCCGGGGGTGCGGCAGGGCAGTGCGGCACCGAGGTCGGCCGGGGTCGGCTTCTTGATCCCGTTGAGCAGCACCACCGGGTCCTGGGCGTGGTGGAACTCTCCCAGCGGGGAGCGTTTGAGTGTGCGGGCCGCGGGGTCCGCGCCGTGCGCGGCCAGGTAGGCCTGGGCGGCGGTGGCGAGGTCCTCGTCGGTGGCGCCCCAGGGAATCGCTTGCGGGTGCCCGGCGGCGGGGTCGCGGCGGGCGGCGATGTCGGACGCCAGCGCCGCTACCCTGGCGGCGAGGCCGTCCTGCTCGGTCGGGTTCAGGGTGGCGGGCAGCGCGTCGGTGTAGGCGTCGGGGATCTCGTCGGCGTTGTTGAGCCACCAGGCGCCGTACAACTTCCACTGGGTGTCGGCCAGTTGCCGGACCAGGGCGTCGTGGGCGGCCTGGTCGGTGTTGAGCTTGGCCCGCAGTTCGGCGAGTGCGCCGCCGGTGCCGGTGCCGGTGCCGTCGTCCACGAGGTCCCAGACGAATCCGCCGTGGGTGGAGCCGAACCAGGCGCGGTGGATGGACTGGTCGACGGACTCGGTGCCCGAGTCGTCCAGTCCGTCGAGCAGGCCGTGCGCCAGCGCCTCCAGTCGGGCGGCGTCGGCGGCGTCGGTGCCCTTGGCCACCAGCAGGGCGGTGAGCGCGTCGATGGAGCTGTTGCCCACGGCCACGTCCACGTCCACGCCCTGGGGGCGGTCCGAGGCGGGCACACTGCCGGTCCTGTCCCAACTCAGGCCCAGCACCTGGCCAGTGCAGAGGGTGCGGTCGGTGGGCGGGGTGTCGGCATCGGGTTCGGCGGCCAGGGCCCAGCCGAGGGAGGCCAGGCTGGTCGCCTCGTGCAGCGGGTCGGCGCCGGGTGCGGAGTACCAGCCGGCGACCAGGTAAGCGAGGGTGTCCTGGTCCGCGACGCCCGCGAGGTCGTCGTGCAGGGAGAGCACGTTCTCGTTGAACGGCTGGAAGGCGGAGAAGGTGAGCAGCCCGGGCCCGGCGGCGGTGACGAACGGGCTCTGCCCGCCGCTCTCGCCCGGCCATTCGGACGCGGCGGTGCGCCGTCCGATGTGGACGCTCCTGGAGGTGCCGGGCCGCAGGTAGGGGCTGGTGCCGGTCTCACCGTCACCGGGCAGCCAGTCGCTCTCGATCACCCAGGAGTCGGCGGTGCGGTCGTCGGTGGGGCCGCTGTAGCGGACGACCAGCCAGCGGTTGGGTACCAGCGGGAAGGTGGTGTCCCCGGTCTCCGGGTCGTGCACGCCGTTGCGCAGGGCCTGGGGCAGCTGCCACTGCAGGTAGACGCCGCCCGCCGTGGTGTCGGTGTCCCAGTGGGCGGCCCGGTTGTTGTCGAAGGGCCCGCCCTCGGGCGGGAGGTTGTCCGCCAGCAGGTTGAAGTCGGCCTGCCAGCGCATGAACGGCACGCCGGAGCGGACCTCGTCGTTGACCGCCAGGGCGTCGACCTGGACCGGGACGATCAGCGGTCCGTTGTCGTCGTTCGGCATGGTGCTCGCTTTCGTCAGGATCGCTGGTAGGTCATCGCTGGAAGGTCATCGCTCGCGGTCATCGCTGGAAGGTCATCTGCTGGGCCGCCTTGACCATCTGGATCGCCCAGCCGGCCGCGCTGAGGCCGCCCTCCTGCGCGTGGTCGCCGAGGGCCGCGGTGATCGCCTCGCCGATCCCGGCGACGTCCAGCACCCGGGTGTCCGGGCGCAGGTAGCCGCTGCTGACGTTCGTCAGCTGGACGCCCGGCAACGTGGTGCCGATGGTGTCGCCCTTGAGGTTGCGCAGGTGCAGGACGTCGCCGTCCTGGATGCCGAAGTGCAGGCCCTGGGGCGGCTCCGCCACCACGAGCCGGTCCACGACGCCGTCGACGAGCACCAGCAGCACGTCCTCCCCCAGCGTGTCGGCACGCAGCACCGTCAGTTCGTCCTCGCCGGCGTACAGGTGCATGCGCAGCGCGGGCCAGCCGGGCACCAGGGAGGAGCGGACCAGGAAGCCCGAGAGGCGGGCGGGCAGGTCGGTGAGGACGTCGTGCAGCAGTGTGGTGAGATCGCTGTCCAGGCCGCTCGCGATGCCGATGCTCAACGCCCCGTCGACCAGCGCCTCCTGCCAGGCACGGTCGACGTAGAAGAAGCGCAGGCTCTCGGTGGGCAGCAGCTCCTGACGCGGCACCAGCTGCTCCAGCGGCACCGGATGGAGCAGGGCCAGACGGTCCAGCCAGTCCAGCACCGGGTTCGCGGCATCGGCGGTCACCGCCCGCAGTGCCTCGCGTGCCTCGGGCTGCGCCAACTGGCCGCGCAGCCACGGAGCGGCGGCCCGCGGGGGCGGGGTGGGCCGCGCCCGGGCCGGCCGCCGGTCGGCGGCGGTGCGGTCCGGCGGGTTCGCCAGCGCGGTGGTGAGGGTGTCGGACAGGCCGCCCCGGACGCTGGTCTCGAAGGCCTGCCGGGCCGGGCGGGCGCCGATCGCGGCGGCCGCGCCCAGGCGGTCGGTGGCGGCCCGGGTACCGGTGAGGCTGCCGCTGCCGGCCCGGCCGCGCGCGGCGAGCATCCGGCCCGCGCCGGCCCGGGCCACTGCGCGCCAGGCCATCAGCGCGGGCGGGAACTGCGGGTCCGCGAGTGCCAGGGACCGGCCCAGGTTCCACGCGGCGGCGTAGCTGACGTCGAAGAGGCCGTGCTCCTCCAGGTACACCAGCCGGGCGTCCGCGTTGGCGCTGTGCTCCACGCTCTGCGGGAGAGCCTGGGTGGGCAGCGGGGTGAGCGGGCCCCGGTACCAGGCGTAGCTCTGCTCGCCCGAGTCGAGCCGGTGGGCCAGCGGCGTGTAGCCCTGGGCGAGCCGGTCGCCGGCCTCGCCGGTGGCGCCGTTGAGCGGCAGCCGCAGTCCCAGCGCGGCGGCGTCCTGCCTGCCGGGTGCGGCCAGGTTCTCGACGAGGGTGCCGAAGTGCGCCCCGGAGTCCGGCAGGGAGCGGAACGACCAGGACCGCAGCGAGACCAGGCGCAGGGGCGCGCTCGCCACCGTGCTGCCGTCGAGGTACTTGGCGAAGCCCTCCAGCGAGACCAGGTGGGCCGTGTACTGGCCGCCGGTGGTGGCGGGGAAGCGGTTGCCCACCACCACCGCGTGCAGTCCCTCGTAGGACGCGTCGTCGCGCAGCGTGTGCCACCAGCGGGGCGGCGCGGCGCGGTGGACGCCGCGCAGCGAGCGGGCCCGGGTGCGGTCGCCGCGTGAGCGCACTCCGCTGGGCTCGTCCTCACCGCGCCGCAGGTGGACGAGCCGGCCCAGCTCCTCGGTTCGCGGCGCGATCGCGGCGAACAGCTGGGCGGGCACGTCGACCGTCCGGCACCCGGTGGCCCGGTCCGCCGGCTCGACGTCGGTCAGCGCGGGGGCGATGGCCTCGCTGGCGGGGGTGGCCAGCAGGTCGGCGACGGTCATCTGCTCGGTGCGGCCGAGGGCGGACGGATCTCCCGGCAACTCTCCCTCGGCGAACAGGAGGACCGCCAGCCAGGGTACAGCCGGCTGCCCGAGTACGGGCGGCGCGCCGGTCAGGGTGCGCTCCCAGGGCAGCGGCGGGGTGTCCAGGGTGATGTGCGGCAGCAGCTGGTCGAAGGTGCCGGTGGCGCCGTCGACGGGGTACACCCCGTGCACCGCGCCGCCGGGCAGTGCAAACCGGGCGGCCTGCACCTCCAGGGTGCGCACCACCGGGGTGTCGAAGTAGTCGCCGGTGTCCACGCCGTCGATGGCGTGCCCGGTGGTGATCCGGTAGGTGCCCGCTTCCAGGGCGGGGACCAGGCTGTCGTGGAACTCCAGGCCGCCGGCGGTTCCGGGGTCTTGACTCAGCATCGGTTGATCACTTTCCGGTCGGGACGAGGAGCGGCTCGGCGGCCAGGTCGCCGCGGGCGAGGTCGGCGTAGCCGCTCAGCGGGCCGACGGGGTCGAGCGGGTACCCGAGGTCGGCGAGCTGTGCGCGCAGGGCTTCGCGGGTCGCGGCGGTCGACGGGGCGGCGATGCCGGTGCCGGCGGCGGTGATGGCCGCCACGGTCTCCGTGCTCGCCTGCGCCACGGGGCCGACCAGGGCGGCTCCCGCGTCCAGTGGGAGGTCGCCCCGGGGCACCAGCGGGTCGAGGTCGAGGACGCCCGGTGCGACCGTCAGCCGTCCGCCGAAGGCCGGTGCCGGGACGGTGACCTTCAGGCCGGTCAGCCGGCCGGGCAGCAGTCCGGTGCCGCTCAGCGAGCTCTCGCCCGGGCCCCACAGCGACTCCGGCACGTTGGAGCGGACCGGTTCGACGGTCCAGGTGGAGTGGTCGACCTGCCGGCCATCCTTGGTGATCGTGACGGTGTGGGTGGATGTCAGGTCGCCCTGCTGCATGGGCCGGATGTGCAGCGGGCCCTCGTCCGGTGTCACGGGGGTGCCGCCGAATACCACCGTGCCGGCGGGCACCGCCGAGGAGGTGACGAAGCTGAACCCGTGGGTGGAGGCGTACCAGGGGCCGCTGTCCGTTCCGTCGTCACGCACCCGGGCGAGGGCGGAGGGCCCGGTGGGCTTCCAGGACAGCCCGTCCACCGGATTGGCCTGCACGCACTGCGCCTTGGGCGGCAGCTGGGACTGGAAGTCGGTCCAGGGGACGGGCGGCAGGTGGTCCGGGCGGCTCTTGCCGAAGCCGATGTGGAAACTGATGAACCACAGGTGGACGGTGGCGTTGCCGCCGATGGGCGGGCCCCACAGCTCCACGTCCACCCCGAGTTCCAGGCTGATCGTGATGTGGACGAACCAGACCTTGAGGGAGAACCGCACCCCGATGCTGACGCCCATGGCGACGTCGAAGAAGAACGGCGACCACTGGATCAGCGCGTCCAGGTGGGCGGTGAACCAGGCGCGGAGCGGACCGGTGTCGAAGACCAGCGCCAGCGAACCGCCCAGCATCGCCGCGTGCGGGGTGACGGCCGCGTACGCCTGGGCCGTCAGCGTGAGGGTGTTGCTGATCGACCACTTGATCCCCAGCCGGGGTACGGCGGGGTAGTGGCCGGGCTTGACGAACGCCGGGTGGTAGCCGCCCACGGAGACCACGAAGTCCCCGGCGTGCGGGCTCGGGGGCACCCAGACGCAGAGCGCGAGTCCGCCGGTGGGTTTGCAGTTCTTGTCCAGGATGTAGGACTTGTCGGTCAGTTGGGCCGTCAGGGAGAGCAGGCCCTCGCTCTGCCGGTACAGCGCCTCGGCCGCGATCTGGATCCGTGCCACCTTCGGATCCTTGCCCGCCTTCTGCTCCTCCGCCGTCAGCTTGGGAAAGTCGAACTCCCCGAGCCCCAGCAGCGCGATCACCAGGGACTCGCCGAACTCGACCAGCGCCATGGAGCGGAAGTCGGCCAGTTCGAACATCGTCCAGTGCAGGCCCGCCGCCACCCAGGTCTCGCCGTCCTTGGGCGCGACCCAGGGCTTGAGCCCGCCGGTCAGCGTGTCCAGCACCTTCATCGGGGTCGAGTCGGCGCCGCCGGTCAGGTTGAGCAGGGGGAAGCCGTCCATCTCGGTCAGCGCCGGGACTCGGACCTCACTGTGGTGGCCGAAGCCCAGGGAGACGTCCTTGACCCGGAAGGGCGGCGGGCCGAAGCCGGCCTCCGGGTTGGTGCCGGTGCCGAGTTGGCCGAAGAGGAAGAGCGAGAGCGTACCGTCCGCCTTGCGCGCGTAGGAGCCGGCGATCCCGACGCTGATCACGGGTGCCGTCAGCATGCCGTCGCCGTCGTACCGCACCGGCCAGTCCGCGCTCGGATTCGAGCGCAGGGCGCCGCCCAGCTTGATCGGGTCCGCCTTCGCGCTGATGCCCAGGCCCTTGAGCACGGGGGTGGCGGTGCCAGGGTCGGCCAGCGGCACACTGACCCCGAAACCGCTCGCCTCGAACGTCAACGCGCGGGCGTTGACGCTGAAGTCCGCGGAGACCTGCATCGCACCCTTGGTGTAGCCGAGGTTGAGCCTGCCCAGCCGGAACGGGCCGCTCGACTCCGCCTTCGCCGGCTTGTCGGCCTTGCCGCTGGGCCCCTTGTCCTGCGGCAGGGCGGCCCAGGTGCGCGAGGCCTCGCCGAGCCGGACCTTCACGGCTTCGCGGGGCGTGCCGCCGAGGTCGTAGGCCAGGGACGCCGTCACCCCGCTGTCCAGCGGGCCGGCCGGGAGCTCCGGCACGTTCCCCACCGGGAAGTCGGCCTTGACTCCCTTGAGGACCTTGTTGAGGTCCGCCACCTCGGTCTCGTCCAGCCCCTCCGTGCTGAACAGCAGGGCCGCGTGCTGCATGACCAGGTCGTTCGCCGGCGGCACCAGCGCCTTGAGGATCGGCACTCCGGACAACGACAGCCTGACGGCCGCCTGCACCACGCCGAGGTAACGCCTGCCCGCGTCGCCCCGGTCCTGGATCAGCAGCACCCAGGCCGCGCTGGAGGCGGGGGCTCCGCCGCTCAGGGCGACGCTCCCGGACAGCACCAGGGTCTGCTGGCCCGGGTCGTAGCGGAGCCAGACGTCGGTGAGACGGATGCCCAGGTCCCCGGGCAGCGCGCAGCCGAAGGACCGGGTGACGTCCGGCAGCTCACCGCCGCCGTCGCCGTCCGGCACCAACGGGCCGTCGGTGTCGATCGGCAGCCGGTAGGCGGCGCCGTCGAGCGTGCAGCCCAGGACGGCGCCGACGTCGCCGCCGCGCAGGACGAACCTGGGTCGGGTGAAGCCGAACTTCGACAGGTAGCCGTAGTCCTCGCTCGCCCCCGCCGTGGTGAAGGTCCAGAGGCTCAGGGTGAACGCGATGTCGAATCCGGCCAGTTGCTTGCCGTCCGCGTCGGCGGTGAAGGCCACCGTGACCAACAGGCCGGCCGCGTTCCCCAGCGCGGCGGTGCCCTTGACCGTCAAGTCGTCGGCGTTGGCGGTCGCCTTGCCGACTCTCAGCGCCTCACCGAGATGGCGCGAGACCAGCTCGGCGGCGCCGAGTTCCTCGCCGGTGATCTCGAACGTCCCGCCCTGGCTGTCCGTCAGCCGCTGCCGCAGTTCGTCGATGCTCAGTGCCATCAGCTGGTCGGCCTCCCCTGGTCGTGTTCCGTCTCGTCCCGGCCCCCGGCCTGCCCCGGACCGGTCCCCGGTACAAGGCCGAATGCCCCCGCCGCCGACCCAGTCCGGTTCCGGGCATGACAATCGAGCGGGTCGGCCGGTGCGTCCATGGCCGCGCGCGCCGACGCCCCTGCCCCGGCGGCCCCGGGGCGCGCGTCCGGCACGGGGCTGTCGCAGCGTATCCGGAGCGTGCACGGATGGTGACGCAGCGATGCGAGTTTGGCCAATATGCGTCGTCCACGGCCGAGTTCGACAGGTACCCCGAGACATGTTCGGGTTGCCGCCGGTGGCGGCGCCGTACGTGGCGCCGCCACCGGTGGACCGGCCGTCCGAGGTCGAGGTGACGGGCTGCTTACGGCCGGGCCGGAAGGCCCACTGCCCTACTGGCCCCTCGCCTCGGCCGTCTGCTCCGTTCCGCCCGCCTCGGCCGGCGCGTCGGACTCGCGCGTGCCGTTCAGGCGGATACCGCGTATCGAGGCCCACATCACCAGGGCGCTACCGCACACCACGCCACAGTCGGCGAGATTGAAGACCGGCCAGTGCGGCAGTTGGATCCAGTCCACGACGCGCCCCTGCCACGGGGACGGGGCCCGGAACAACCGGTCGACGAGATTTCCGGCTGCTCCGGCGATGACCAGCCCAAAGGAGACCGCCCAGACGGGGGTACGGATTCGCGGCGACACCACCAGCATGGCGACGACGACCACGATCTTCACCGTGGTGAAGAGCCATGCCTCCCCCTCGCCGATGGAGAACGCTCCACCCGAATTGAAGACCAGCGTGAAGTTCAGAAGCCCACCGAGGGCCTCTGTCGGATCGCTCCCCGAGAAATGTGTCAGCGCTATCTGTTTGGTGACGAAATCCGCCGCCAGCAGCACGAGTGCTACGGCTGTCATGATTCCCGACCGTCGAGGCATGTCACCGGGCGAGGAAGCTCCTCGCGCAACCCATAGGCGTAGTAAGCCAGTCATGGCCGCAGTGTAGGTGACGGCGGCTTGCGCCCCGGCGGGCCTGAGTTCCGCCGGAGCGTCCGTCCCACCGGACCCGAACGGGCGGTGCCGTGGCGTGTGCCGAGTGCTCCGGCAACGCGGCCGGCCCGCACCCCGTGGGGTGCGGGCCGGTCCGGGGCCGGGGTCGGTCAGGCGCCGGCGGTTGCCAGTCGGGCGTGGCGTCGGGCGGTCGCCTCGACCGGGTCGAGCACGGGCACGGCGGCCAGCAGGCCCTTGGTGTAGGCGTGCTGGGGCGAGTCGTACACGGCGTCGGCGTCGCCCTGCTCCACGATCCGTCCGGCCCGCATCACGGCGACCCGGTCGCTGACCTGCCGGACCACCGCGAGGTCGTGGGCGATGAAGACCAGGGCGAGGCCGAGGTCGCGCTGCAACTCGCCCAGCAGCTCGACCACTTGGGCCTGGGTGGTGACGTCCAGCGCGGAGACCGGTTCGTCGCAGACGATCAGTCGCGGCTGGGGCGCGAGCGCCCGGGCGATGCCGACCCGCTGCCGCTGCCCGCCGGAGAACTCGTGCGGATAGCGGTGGTACCAGTCGGGGTCGAGCCCCACGCGTTCGAGGAGTTCGCCGACCCGGGCGCGGATGCGGCGTTCGTCGCTCTCGCCGGCGATGCGCAGCGGGTCGGCGACGGACTCCCCGATGGAGCGGCGCGGGTTGAGCGAGGACACCGGGTCCTGGAAGACCATCTGCAGTTCCCGCCGGAGCGGGCGCAGTTCCTTCTCCCCGAGCGCGCCGATGTCGCGGCCGCGGTAGTGGAGCCGGCCGCCGGTCGGTTCCAGCAGCCGGACGAGCATCCGCCCGAGCGTGGTCTTTCCGGAGCCGGACTCGCCGACGATGCCCAGGGTCTCGCCGGCCCGCACGGTGAGCGAGACACCGTCCACGGCGGTGACGGGGGCGGCGCGCCGAGTGAGGCCGCCGCGGGTGGCGAACTCCCGGCGCAGGTCGGTGGCTTCGAGCAGGACCTCTCCCCCGGCCGGCTCGGCCATCCCGGCCGTCCCGGCCGTCCCGGCCGAAACGGCCGAAACGGCCGAAACGGCCGAAACGGCCGAGGCAGTCGAGACACCCGGAGCACCGGGCGCGTCGACCCGGGGCACCGCCGACAGCAGCGCGCGGGTGTACGGCTCGCGCGGAGCGCCCAGCACCTCGATGACCGGGCCGTGTTCCACCGCCCGGCCGTCCTTCATCACCAGTACCCGGTCGACGCTTCCGGCGACCACGCCCAGGTCGTGGGTGACCAGGACCAGCCCGGCCCCGGTCTCCGCGCGCAACTCGTGGAGCAGGTCGAGGATCTGGGCCTGGACGGTGACGTCCAGCGCGGTCGTCGGCTCGTCGGCGACCAGCAGCCGCGGCTCGCAGGCCAGAGCCATCGCGATCAGCACGCGCTGGCGCATGCCGCCGCTGAACTCGTGCGGGCGCGAGCGCGAGCGGCGGGCCGCGTCGGCGATGCCGACGCGGTCGAGCACCTCGACGGCCCGGGCCCTGGCGTCCCGGCGGGAGACGTCCCGGTGGACCCGGACGACCTCGGCGATCTGGTCGCCCACCGCGTAGTAGGGGTCGAGCGCGGAGAGCGGGTCCTGGAACACCATGGCGGCCAGTCCGCCGCGCAGGCGCCGGAGTTCCGCGCCCTCGGCGGTGACGGCGTCCACGCCGGCGACCCGGACGGTGCCGCCGATCCGGGCTCCGGTCCCGCGGTGCAGGCCGAGCAGTCCGTAGGCGACGGTGCTCTTTCCGGAGCCGGACTCGCCGACGATGCCGAGCGCCTGTCCGGCCTCCAGGGTGAAGCCCACGCCGTCGACGGCGCGCACGTGGCCGTCGCCGACCGGGAAGTCGACGACCAGGTCCCGGACATCGACCAGGGGTTCGGCACCCGGTGACTCGACGCCCCGTGCCTCGGTACCCGGAGCCTCGGCACTCGGAGCCTTGGCGACCAGGCGCTCGGCGCCCAGCGGTTCGGCGCTCACGTCAGGACCACCCTTCGGTCGGACACCGCGTAGAGCACGTCCGCGATGACGTTGGCGAGGACCACGCAGAACCCGGTGACGAGGGTGAGGCCGACGACGGTCGGCAGGTCGATCAGGCCGACCGAGGTGACCAGCAGCTTGCCGAGCCCCGGGAGGCCGAAGAGCGACTCGGTCAGCACGGCGGACCCGAACATCGTCCCGAGGTCGATGGCGGTGAGCGCGATCACCGGGGTGAGCGCGCCGCGCAGCGCGTGCCGGGTCACCAGGCGCCGCTCGCTGACGCCGTACGCCCGGAAGGTCCGGATGTGGTCGTCGGCGAGGGCCTCCAGCATGGACGAGCGGGTCAGCCGGGCGTACTTGGCGGACTCGATCAGGGCGAGCGAGACCCAGGGCAGCAGCAGGCCCCAGAACCACTGCTGGGGGTCCTCTGTGAGCGGTACGTAGCTCGGGAACGGCAGCCACTGGAGCTGGGCGCACAGGACGATGAGCAGCACCAGCCCGATGATGAACACCGGGATGGAGCTGCCGGCCAGGGTCAGGCCGGTCAGCAGGCGCTCGCTGAGCCGGCCCCGGCGCAGCGCGGAGACCAGCCCGGTGCCGACCCCGAGGATGAGCCAGAGCACCATCGCGCCGAGCGCGAGCGAGGCCGTGACCGGGAGCCGGGCGGTGATCATGTCGGTGACCTGCTCGCCGCTGCGGTAGGAGACGCCCAGGCAGGGCGCCGGGCAGTGCAGCAGGCCCGTGCCGGCGCTGAAGTCGCGGCCGGCGACGATGCCCTGGAGGAAGTGGGCGTACTGCAGGTAGACGGGGGCGTCGAGGCCGAGCCGTTCGCGCACCTGGGCGACCTGGGCGGGGCTGCACTTCTCGCCGCAGGCCAGCTGGGCGGGGTCGCCGGGGGCGATGTAGAAGACCGCGTAGACGATCAGGGAGAGGGCGAGCAGGACGCCGAGCATGCCGACGGCCTTGCGGAGCAGGAAGCGGGTCATGCGGTGGCCTCCTCGGCGCCGCTCGAAGAACCGGCGGTCGAGGAACCGGCAGGCGAAGGACCACCGCTCGAAGGACCGGCAGGCGAAGCACCGCCGCCCGAAGGACCGCCGCTCGCCGCACCGGCGCCGCCCCGCGCCGTGCCGACCCGCAGCCGGGAGGCCGCGCGGGGGTCGAGCTCGGTGCGGACGGCGTCGCCGAGCACGGTGAAGGCGAGCACGGTGACGAACAGCAGCGCCGACGGCAGCAGCACGTACGTCGGGTCCGCGCGGAACCAGGTGGTCGCGCCGGAGAGCATCTGGCCCCAGGAGGAGGTCGGCGGCTTGACGCCCACGCCGAGGAAGGAGAGCCCGGCCTCGGCGATCACGTTGGACGGGAGCAGCACCGCCGCGTAGGTGATGACCGGCGCCGCCAGGGAGGGCAGCAGTTCCCGGCGGGCGATGCGCCACCGGGTGGCGCCGGCGAGCCGGGCCGCGGCGACGTAGTCGAGCTGCCGGAGGCTGAGTGTCTGCGCCCGGACGATCCGCGAGGTGCCGGCCCAGCCCAGCAGCCCGATGACCAGGGTCAGCAGGAGCGGGCGGGGGAATCCGGAGGGCACGACCGCCATCAGCGAGATGGCGAAGACCAGCGAGGGCAGCGCGAGCATCACCTCGGTGGTGTTGCCGATCAGCTGGTCGAGCAGCCGGTTGCCGAGGCCGGCGGTGAGGCCGAGCAGGACGCCGATCGCGACCTGGACGAGGGTGGCGCCGACGGCGACGAGCAGCGAGATCCGGGCGCCGTGGACGAGCCGGGCGAACACGTCGCGCCCGGTGCCCGGTTCGACGCCCAGCCAGTGCTCGGCGCTGACGCCGCCGAAGGAGCCGGTGGGCACCCCGCCGGCCGCCGAGTCGAGCAGGTCGTTGTGGTAGCTGGTGGGGTCCTGGCCTTCGAGCGCGCTGAGCAGCGGTGCCGCCGCCGCGACGAGGGCGAGCAGGACGATGACGAGGCCGGCGGCGAGGGCGGCGCGCCGCGCGAGCAGCCGCCGCCACACCTGCCGTCCCCCGGCGGCCGGGGAGGCCGCGCGGGCCTCCCCGGCGCTGGGTTCCTGTGGAGCCATGGTTGTCCGATCGATCCGTCCGTTCCCGACCGCTACTTGACCGCGACCTGGGAGATGTCGAGCACGCCGGTCCAGTCGCTGATGACGATGTTGCGGACGTCCTTGCCGGACAGCCGCTTGTAGACGGGGTGGAACAGCGGGACGGTGAGGGCCTGGTCACCGATGCGCTGGTCCAGGGCGCCCCAGCGCTTGGCGGCCTCGGCGTGGTCGGTGATCTTGTTGATCTGGTCGATCTCGTCGTTCACCGACGGGTCGTCCAGCTGCGCGGAGTTGAAGTTGTAGCCGTCGGTGACGATCTGCCGGCCGTCGAAGATGGGCGCGAGGAACGGGCCGCCGGACGGCCAGTCGGCGCCCCAGCCGGAGAGGAAGAGGCCGGGCTCGGTGTCGACGGTGTGGATCGTCTTGGAGTACCTGGTGGAGTCCAGGGCCTCCAGCTGGACGGTGATCCCGGCGGCCTTCAGGCCGTCCTGGACGGCGGTGGCCAGGTCCGGGCCGTAGCCCTTGCCGACGGCGCTGGAGTGGGTGAGCGTGATGGTCAGGCCGTCCGGGTAACCGGCGTCCTTCAGCAGCTCCTTGGCCTTCGCCGGGTTTCCGGTGGTACCGGCCGGGAACGGGTCGTAGGGGGTGTACCCGAAGGTCTCCTGGGTGGGCAGGTAGGTGGTGGCGGCCTCGGCGAGCGAGGAGCCGCCGGCGGCGTTGACGACCGAGGTGCGGTTGATCGCGTAGGCGACGGCCTGCCGGACCTTGGGGTTGTCGAAGGGCTTGACCTTGGGGTTGAACGCCAGGTAGTTGACGTAGCCGAAGTGGCCGGTGCCGACGCGTGCGGCGAGGGCCTTGTCGTCCTTCACCTGGGCGAGTTCGGAGGGGCCGAGGTTGGTGTCGGTGGTGACGGCGGCCGCGTCGGCGCCGGTGCCGGCGGAGAGCCGCTGGTTGATCACCGCCGGGTCGAGGCCGGACTGCACGTCGACGGTGTCGGGGTACGCCTTGCGCTGGTCGTCCGTCGCCGCCGACCAGTTGGGGTTGCGCTTGAGGACGAGGTGCGCGCCGTCGTTCTCGTTCTTGACGACCTGGTAGGGGCCGGAGGAGACGGGGTGGTCCTGGTACTTCGTCCCGGTGTCCTTGGCCTTCGGGACGGGTGCGAACTGCGTCTGGGTGGCCAGGTACGGGAAGTCGCCCTCGGGCTTGTTGAGGCGGAAGACGATGGTCTTCTCGTCCGGCGTCTCGATGGCGTCCAGGGTGCGGCCGTCCTTGTACGGGCCCTGGTAGTCGGCGGCGCCGACCAGCCAGTCCCTCAGGAACGGTGCGCCGCCGGAGAGTTCGGGAGCGAATGACCTTTCGATGCCGTACTTGATATCGGCGGTGGTGATCGGCGAGCCGTCCTCGAACTTCAGGCCGTCCTTGAGGTGGTACGTCCAGACGGTGGCGCCCTCGGAGGGGGTGCCGGTGTCGGTGGCGAGGTCCGGGACGACCTTGGTGCCGGCCGCGCCGTCGGCCCGGTTGCGGGTGGTGAGGGTGCGGAAGACGAGCGAGGGGACGTTGCCGCCGCCGGAGGTGTAGAGCCGTGCGGGGTCGAACTGGTCCTGTGGGTTCTGGTTGAGGACGGTGAGGGTGCCGCCCTGCTGCGGCGCGGCGTCCTTGCCGGTGCCACCACCGCCGTCGGCCTTCGGTCCGCACGCCGCCAGTCCGACGACGAGCGCGACGGTGACGGTCGCCGTGGCGAGGCGGCGAGGGGTGAGGGTGGTTCGAGACATCGGAAAGGGAGCCTTTCGCTACCGATGGTGTACGGAGGAAGGCGGGCGACAGTGAGGCTTCGGGAAGAGTGAGCGGCACCGCGCCCGCAGGGAGGGGCGACGCCCCGATGCGGCGATCACCGCTGCGGCGATCACCGCAAAACGCGTCGGGGCAGGGCGGATTCAGCGACAGAGATTGTCGGAAACGCAGTGCGCGGCCACGCCGATCAGCGCCAGCTCAATGGCGGCGCACTCGATCGGGTGACGGTCAGACATGCCGAGAAGACTGTATGAAGTTAAGCGGAATGTCAAAACTCCACTTACGACCTGCCCACCAGGTGGACACCGAAATGGATACCCCCGAACCTCCGGAGATTCCGGAGGATCCCCGGGCCCGCGCGGAGACAGACCGGAGTCGCACCGCGCCGCCGCCCGGCGGAGCTCGAACGCCTCGGCGATCGGAGCGGTCGGAGCGGCGCGAGGATCATGAGCACCTCGTCGCGGGTGTCGCGGGGAGCGAGCCGGGGGGCTTCGGACCGGCGTCCGATCTCGCGCCGGCCGGGCCGAGCGATGAACACCCGTCAGGCCCGTTTCCGTCGCACACGCCTGGGTGAATACGTCCCCATTCGGCAGCATTGAAGCTATTTATCCGATTTTAAGACGGGATACTGCATCCATACGGTCACCAAAAGTAGCGACCCCCTTACCGCGTGCACAGGCTCTGCCCCGTCACCACCACCGTCCGGCGCACCGTCAGACACCGGACCGTCCGATCGAAGGGAATCGTCATGAGGCGCTGTCCACCCACCAACGGACGCGAGCGAAGACGCCATGGACCGGTCGGGCTCCGCGGCCGCCTCACCCGGACCGCGCTGCCCCTCCTCCTCGCGTTCGCGACGGCGTCCGCCTCCTTCGCCGCGCCCGCAGCGGCACAGGCCACCCACCGCACCGCGCCCGCCACGACCGCCGACGGCCCG
The DNA here is from genome assembly GCF_042885555.1 of Kitasatospora sp. NPDC058048. Taxonomy (NCBI): domain Bacteria; kingdom Bacillati; phylum Actinomycetota; class Actinomycetes; order Kitasatosporales; family Streptomycetaceae; genus Kitasatospora; species Kitasatospora sp. NPDC058048. The sequence goes on from NZ_JBHVRT010000001.1 coordinate 121,511, forward strand.
GTCGGTGGCACCCCGGTCGACGGCGGTCGGAGCCCGCGCAGCGGCCGTCAGCAGCCCGTCACCCTCGCGAAGACCGGCACCGACCTCGCCACCGGCAGCACCACCCGGACCGCCCACGGCGACACCGTCCGCTGGGTGGTCTCCGCCACCAACCCGGACGGCGCACCGGTCAGCACCACGGTCACCGACAAGATCCAGGGCGGCCCGGGCAGCACACCGCAGACCCAGTCCTACGTGCCCGGTTCGCTCCAGGTGCCCCCCGGCTTCAACAAGCAGTGGTCCACCGACGGCGGTACGACCTTCTCCGGCACCGACCAGGGCGCCGCCACCAATGCCGTCCAGGCGACCAACCCGATGCTCGCCTCCCCCGCGACCGGTCAGGTGGTCCAGATCCCGCCGCCGTTCACCCCGATCAACACAGCCACCGGCGGCGACGGCTTCACCCCCATCCTCTACACCGCCACGATCAACGGCGTCCCCACGCCCGAGATCTGGAACATCTACCACCACGGGTTCTCCAACACGGCCAGCGTGGTCTGCACCGACCAGCTCACCAACGGCCCCTGTCCGACGCCGGGCGGGGCCCCCGCCACCTGGCCCCAGGCACTGAACTCCTCCGTGGCCGGAGCGACCACCGGTGACCTCGGCAGCACCCGCACCCCGACCTACGTCCTGCTCGGTTCCAAGCTCTACTACGCCGCGATCAGCCGGACCACCCTCGGGGTGATCGGCGTCGGCTGCATCGACCTCCAGGCCCAGTCCAGCTGCGGCTTCACCGCCCTCCAGACCGGCACCGGGCTGGTCGTCGGCGGTGTCGTCCAGGCACCGAACCAGCTGATCTACGCCGTCTCCGGCACCGGCGAGATCCTCTGCTACAACCCCGTCGCCAACGCCTCCTGCGGGACCTTCGGCATCGGCCTGCCGCCCAACGAGGGACAGGTCGCCTTCAGCGGCGACTACGCCGGCATCATGCGGGTCGTCAACGGCAAGATCTACGTCACCGACAACACCCTGGCCCCGCTGCCGACCGTGATGTCCTGCTTCGACCCGTCGACGAACGCCGCCTGCACCGGCTGGGCCACCCCCAAAACCGTGGTCACCCCGGTCGGCGGCGCCCCCGCCCGGGCCGACAACGTCTTCGAGATGTACGACCCGACGGGCACCGTCACCGGCGTCTGCACGGCGGTCGGCGGCGTCTACCAGGAGGTCAACCCGCCGGTCGGCACCGTCGTCTGCTTCGACCTGACGGGCAACCCCGTCGCCGCGCCCCCCGGCCTCCAGACCCTGCTCAGCACCAACGTCGCCCCCGGCGAGGCCAACTTCCAGGTGCCGCTGACCATCACCGCCCCCAACGGACACCTTGAAACCGAGTTCCCGCTCTGGATCTACCAGGGCACCACACCGACCCTCAACAGCACCGAGTACTGCTACGACTGGAACACCCAGGCCCCCTGCACCCAGTACGGCACCGACGGCGTCGTCAACGGCCCGCCCAACGTCAACGGCGGCAACACCAGCCCGTACGGCTTCGCCTACGACGGCCAGTGCAAGTACAGCCTCGGCGACACCGGCTACCTGTTCTCGATCGACCCGGTCACCGGAGCCTCGCCCTGCCTGAAGACCAAGGCCCAGGGCACCATCAACCCCTCCGCGTACTACTGCGACGGAGCCACCGGGCACATCAGGTCCTACGGAACGGTCAGCCTCCTCGGAATCGATCCCACGACCGTCGACTTCGCCCACTCCTCGGTGACCGTGCTCGCGGCCGACGGAACGACCATCGGCACCTTCCCGTTCGACCCCGCCACCGGAACGGCGGACATCTCGTCCGTCCCGACCGCCGACTCGCCGATCCAGGTGATCGCCAACCTCACCCTGATCAACGGATCGTCCTTCACCCCCGACAACCACCCGCGGATGCAGGTGACCTTCGTCGGCGACGCACCGCAGATCTGCTTCGAGACCACGGTCGCGACCGACTGCTCCGTCACCGCCGTCTCCAACCAGGCGTCCGCCGTCACCAACGGCCAGCCGCCCGTCACCTCCAACACCGTCACCCTCCAGGTGACCCCCGGCGCCCAGTGCACGCCGATGCTGACGATCGACAAGGAGGTCTGCACCTCCACGAACGCCGCCGACTGCGTGAACGGCGGCAGCGGGCCGTGGGCCACCAGTACGACGATTCCGTCCGGGAGCACGGCGTACTGGCGCATCACCGTGACCAACACCGGCACGGTACCGGTCACCGGGATCACCCTGACGGACAGCGTGTCACCGTCCTGCGTGACCGCGGCGGGGACGTTCGACCTGGCAGCCGGCGCCTCGCACCAGGTCTTCTGCGACCTGACCAACGTCACCCAGCACACCGTGAACACCGTGACGGCCACCTTCCCCGGCCCCGGCGGCACCCCGATCACCACACCTCCGTCCGAGGCGACGGTGGACGTGACGCCGCCGGCCGTGCCGTCGCTCAGCATCAACAAGGAGGTCTGCACCTCCACCGACCCGGCCGACTGCGGCCAGAACGGTCCCGGCCCGTGGGCCAAAACCGCCAGTGTCGCGCAGGGTGCCACCGCCTACTGGCGCATCACCGTCACCAACACCGGCACCGTCAACATCACCGGAATCACCCTCACCGACCCCGTCACCCCCTCCTGCGCCACCACCGCCGGCAGCTTCGACCTCGCGGCCGGCGCCACCCAGCACTTCTCCTGCAACCTCCCCGGCATCACCCGGACCACCACCAACGCCGTCACCGCCACCTTCCCCGGCCCCGGCGGCACCCCCGTCACCACGCCCCCGTCCGAGGCGACGGTGAACGTCAGCGGCACCGGCGTCCCGTCGCTGAGCGTGGACAAGGAGGTCTGCCAGTCCGACAACGCCGCCGACTGCGGCGCGGGCGGCGCCGGGCCGTGGGGCAAGGAGGCGACCCTGCACAAGGGGAACGCACCCGAGGAACTCTGCGCCCCGGACAAGTGCCAGGCCTTCTGGCGGATCACGGTCACCAACACCGGCACCGTGGACCTGACCGGCATCACCCTGAACGACTCCCAGGAGCCGGCCTGCGTGGTGGCGGCCGGCACGTTCGACCTGGCGGCAGGGCAGACCAGGACGTTCTACTGCTACAGCCTGATCAGCGAGGACACCGTCAACACGGTCACCGCCTCCTACATCCCGCCGGGCTCCCCGGCGGGGACCGCGCCGGTGACCACTCCACCGTCCTCCGCCCTCGCCCGCTGCGAACCGCCGTGCGAGAAGGACAAGTGCCACCACCCCAAACCCGGCCACGGCCACGGCCACGGGTCGCACGACGGCAAGCCCTGGATCGGCAACCCGTACCTCCAGCCCGACATCGGGACCTGGCCGTCCGCCCTCCCCTACCTCACCACCGACCCGTCGATGACCGACCTCGACTGGCTGCTGCCCATCCTGGTCGAGGCGGGCGGGGCAATGCGGTGACCCCGAACCGGCCCTGACGGGCCGAAGGGCGGTGGCCGGGGAAGGACCTCCTCCCCGGCCACCACCGTGCCGGCCCCCAGCCGGGTGCTCGGCGACGAAGTCGGTGGTAGCGTCCTGCAGCTGCCGAAGGCCGGGCACAGCCGCCGTACCGGCCCGGCGCACGCCGGTACGGTGAGCTCCGGAGGGTTGCTCGTCTCGGCACACCGCCGCCGGCACCGGAATGCCCGCGTGAACCCGGGACCTCCCGCGCCCGCCGCCCGGGGCCCCGAAGCCCGCACCACCGAGAGGAACGAGCACCCCCGTGGGATCCAGCTTCTACATCAGCCCCGACCGTGCTCAGGCCGGACCATGGGCCTTCACCGGCGAGCAGGTGGAGGACTGCGTCCTACGGCACTGGCCGCACGCCGCGGTGAGCCGCGCGTTCGAGAACTTCCTGGAGATCGACGCGGAGATCCAACCCGGCCGCCGGACGGAGCTGTCGTTCAACCTGCGGCACGGCGCGTTCTCCTTCGAGGACCGGGGGCCTCTCTCCGGGCCCCTGACCGTCATCCACACGGTGCTGCACACCCTCGCGCTCCAGGTCCCCGTCGTCCGGTGGATCGACTACGACACGGATCTCCGGCCCCTCGACCCGGCCGGAAGCCTCGAAGCGTTCATCGACAGCTTCCCGGCCCAGCCGTAGGAGGCCGGTCAGGTGGCCGTGCGGGTCGCACAGCCACCTGACCGATGAGCTCCTCGCGCGGCGGGTGCGTCCGGCAGAACGAGCACGGCGAGGCGGACATCGGGCGCGGCGTCGGGGGCGGGCCGCCGCTTCAGCCGCCGCCCGTCGTGCTCACAGCTGCTGCCCGGTGCGGGGGTCGTAGCGGACCGCGACGGCCGCGACCTGGTCGGTGGGCATGACCTCGATCCACTGGTCGAAGATCTGGTACGGGTCGTCCGGCTGGCGGAACCCGCCCTCCAGCGGGTCGAACCCCGTCTCGAAGACCTTCTCCGAGGCCAGCGTGTTGTCCAGCGCGGTATTGGCAGTCTGGAGCTTGGTCGCGAGGAGCTGCAGGACGTCGCCGTACGTCTTGTTCTGGTACTCCTGCGGGTCGCCGGGCTGGACGGGGTAGGGCAGGCCGAGTCCCGCCACGCCCTCGACGCCCAGGAGCCAGGCGAGCGCGGCGACCTCCTGTCCGGGTCTGACGGGCATGACGGCCTTGGCCCAGGCGGCGTTGAGGAACTCGTTGCGGCGCTCGTCGCCGTCGATCTGGATCAGCCAGCCCAGCGAGCTGCCGAGCGGCGCCGGCTGGGTCTCCTCGGTGATGAGGTAGTCGACCCGCCATTCGGGGGCGGGCGCGCCCGCCGCGCCCGAGGTGCGGTACTCGTCCGCGCGGGAGTACCAGCCGGCCACCGTCTGCCCGGCGAGCGGCAGTTCGACGGTGCCATCGGGGAGGGGCGGCTGCTTCTCGGGCGGCACCGGGTAGCGGCCGGCGCTGTTCCGGTCGGGGGCGGGCGGGGCCACCGGGCCGGGCCGCCAGAAGTCCGGGGCGACGAAGTAGAGCATCTCCTCGACGTCGAAGAGCTGGTTGATCTGCTCCGACTCCGCGAACGGGGGGTGGTCCGGTTCCTGGGGGTAGTGACCGCTGTTCTCCAGGCGCCGCAGGATGTCGCGGAACACCACGCGCCGTTCCTCACTGCGCAGCACCTCCGAGCGGCGCGGGGTCAACGCGCTGACCAGGCGCAGCCGTTCGCGCACCGCCTTGCCGTAGGCCTCGTGCTCCAGCCGGTCGACCGCCGCCTGGTATTCGGCCTGCGCGGCGTCCCGCCGCTTCTGGAGGTCGGCCTTGGCGGCGTCGGTGGGCGTGTAGGTCAGTACGGCGTCGAACGGCATGGACTTGCGGCCCTGCCAGTTGGCGTAGATCAGGCGGATCTTGAGCGTGTTCTTCACCGGATCGGGGTCGGGTACCAGGTCGGGCGCGTCGAACGGGGCGAAGTCGGCCTGGGCACCGTGGCGGTCGATCGAGGCGACCCCGGTCAGGCGGTAGCCGGGTGGGGCGGGCGGGAGCGGGAATTCGAAGCAGAACTGGACGATGTCGTCGTGTCCGGTGGTGCTGCTGTTGATGCCGCGGCAGGCGTTGCCGCCCTCCGGCAGGTAGGTCAGTTTGGCGTCGTCGTCCGGGCCCTGGTCGTGCAGGAACGGCACCTCGAAGTGGAAGGGCACCTGTTTGTCGTCGAGGTCGGGGATGTCCGCGGGCTTGGGGATCGCCGTGAGGTCGGGCGCGTCGACGACGTGGACCATGTCGCCGAGGCCCAGGTCCCGGCCCGGGTCGGGGAGGTAGACCTGCCAGCACAGCCGGGTGCCGATGTGCTGCAGTTGCACGCCGACCTTGCGCATCTTGCGCCGGAACTCGTAGTTGACCAGGTCGGTGGTGCTGGCGTTCTGCAGCACGTAGCGGCGGCTGGAGGTGTCGGTGGTCTCGGTCACCGTCTTGAAGGTCGTCTTGAAGTTGCGCCTGATCTCCGTGTTGACCTTGGAGGTCTGCGTACGGGTGTGCTTGTGGGTCTCCTCCGCCCCCCGCTTGACGGTGTTCTGGGTGGCGAAGCTGGCGCTGACGTCGGCGTGGTAGATCTTGGCGTTCACTCCGCCGGTGGCGCTCACGCCGAGCTTGGTGTCGGTGGAGTTGTCCTCCTTGACGGCGTCGGCCACGTCGTCCTGGTCGGTCTGGCTCTCCTCGGTCTTGCGGGTGGTCTCCTCCTCCACCGTGGTCGTCTTCTCGACCAGGGTGCGCAGGGTGCTGGTCTCGACGACCTCGACGGTTCCGCCCGGGCTCACCCAGATGTGTCCGGACGGCGCGCCGAGGAAGGTGTCGAACTCGAAGAAGTACTGGCGGAAGAGGTTCACCAGCCCGACGGGCGTGAGCGGGGCCGTGCCGGAGGCCGACGCGGCGGCGAGGCCGGTGACGTAGTCGGGCGGGGAGCCGGCGGCTGCCGAGTCGGGGGCGGCGGAGGTGCGGTAGTACTCGGCCAGCGCGGCCAGGGCCGGGTCGCGCAGCACCCGGGCGTTGTCGCCGCGGAAGCTTTCGGAGGCGAGTGCCGCGAACCGGGATTCGGGGTGCACGGCGGCAGCCGCGGTGCCGGCCTGCGAGCCGAGCCATCCGAGCAACGGCTGGTAGACGCCGAAGACCTCGGTGGCGTACGGGAGGGCCCCTTCGAAGTCGGTGACCGGACGCCCGGTGAACGTCGGCACGCCGGGGGCGGGCAGGACCATGGTCTGCCCGTCGGCGGCCGCGCCGCTGCCGGCGACGGTGAACACGACCGCGCTCCACGGCGCGCCGCTCGGGGACTTGAACAGGCGCACCGACGCGGTGGCGGTGCGGGCCGGTGCGACGAAGGTGATCGTCACCGTGGTCGGCGAGGTCGCGGTGCGCCCGGCGAAGTTGAGCCCGGTGACCGGGTCGCGCCACAGGAACGTACCGTCCAGCGCGGTGACGTCGGGGTAGGCGCTGGGGTCCTGCACACTGACGTCGTCCGGCAGGGCGAGGGCCATCCGCTGGCCGGTGGGGATGTCGGCGCCCGTGCCGTCCACGCGGTACGACCAGAGCTTGAAGGCGGTTCCGGAGCCCGCCGTGGGGATGGGGGCCGTGCCGAGGAAGGTGACGGCGAATGCCATGGCGGACTCCTGGAAGGCGGGGAGGGTCCCCTTGGTGTCCCACCGCGGTCCGGCTCCCTCACCACGGCCGCGGACGTGCCGCCCGAAGGATGCACACGTTCGTTCGAACGATGCACGTCCTGTGGCGCCCGCCCCGGCACGGGGCTCTCCATGTCACCGGCGGGCTCAGTTCCGTACGGGCCTCGGCTGGACCACCGGCCCCGCCGCCTTGAAGCCGCGCTGCTCGCCGAACCACTCGGGCGTGGCGTTGGACAGGGCGTGGGACAGCAGGGAGCGCAGGAACCAGCCGTGGCCGTGGCCGTTGTCCCGGGCGCTCTGGTCCCAACCGGCCGGGTTGTCCAGCGCGGGCTCCAGCCAGTGCCGGAAGAAGGAGGGCGGCAGGTGGACCACCCCCACGCTGCGGTCGTGGTTGTAGGCCTCGACCCCGGTGCCCCTGGGGTGCGCGCCCGCTGTCCTGCGCAGGGCGGCCTTCGCGGACGGGCCGCCCTCCCACTCCACGGTGTCCAGGTTGACGGTGGTGGGGCTCTGCAGCCCCAGGCCGCTGCCGAGCATCGCCCGCTGGTGGTCGTCGTAGGAGGTGTAGACGAAGACGCGGGCGTCGCGGTTGACCCGGCCCTTCCAGAACGACGCCCTCTCCAGCAGTGCCTGGAAGCGCTCCAGACGGGCCTTGGGGTCCCCCACGACGAGGTTCGGGTCGAAGAGGTTGATCTGGGACAGGTGGCGGCGGAAGAACGGCGTGTCCGTCACCGTCTTGATCAGCTTCTCGACGCGGTCGCCGCTGTGGCTGTAGCCGGAGAGCATCACCTGCCCGAACTCGGGGAAGCCGTCCTGGACGGGACGGCCCGTGATCTTCCCGGTGGCGAAGAGGAGCACCTCCTGGACCGCCCGGGTCAGGCCCTGCTCCGTCAGCAGGTCGTCGAAGTTGCCTCCTGCGACGGATGCCACGGGGACGACGTAGAGAACGTTCGGCTCGAAGCGGTCCGAGGCCAGCAGGTGCTGGGCGACCGCCCGGAAGTCCGTGCACAGGTAGCGCTCGCCGAGTTTGACGTAGGGCTGCTGTCCCTTGAGTCCGCCGGTGACGCAGCCGCGGTCCTTCCCGTCGATGCCGCAGGCGCCCGTCCAGTAGGTGGTGTCGGCGTAGCAGTCCCGGTCGGTCGGGGGGTGGAAGAGGAAGTGGACGTTGACGTTCTGGGTGGCCCCGGCCTTCAGGTGCAGCGCCGCGGTCCTGGACACCCACATCAGGAACAGCTGCGTGGCCTGGTCCCGCTCCGCGACGAGGACGGTCCCGTGCTCGTCCGCCAGGCCGCCGGCGACGTCCGCGTACTGGACCATCCGGACGTTGAGGCCGTCCGGTCGGGCGGCGTCCAGGACTCGGCGCCCCGGCACGTCGATCCCGCGGTCGCGGTGGAGCACCAGCGGGAGCAGCAGATCGGTGTCCGCGGTGCCGTCGCTCTGGAGGAGTTTGAGGCCGGGGTCCTGGAGCGACTGGAACCGGCTGAATACGTCGGTCATCATGGGTCGGCACCTCGTTCGCCGCACGGCCTGGGACTCCCCGGGACTTCCCGGTGCTCCCCGGCACTCCTCGGAGCGGCCATCCTCGTGCACCGCGCCGCCGCCTCCCGCCGCGACGGGCCGGACGCGGGCGCCCTCGGCCGGCCCACCACCCGAACGGAGCGCACGGCCGCCCTGCCCTGGCCGGATCCCGATGGTCCCGCTCCGGCTTCTCCCCCGCCGGGGCACGGGCACGACGAGCGGAGCGGGCGGGGCAGACGGCGTGAAGGCGGGGTGAAGGATCCGTCGGCAGTCGCCGGGGGCGCGGAGCTGCCCTCTTCACGGGGGCGGGGACGAACCGCTCCCCCCGTCGCACCGCATCGCGGGCGGCGCGTCGGCCGGGCCCGGCGAGGTTTCAGGGGCGTGCGCATGGGGGCGAACCGGGCACCGCGGCGCCCCGGCGGGGTGCGGCCGGCGCCGCGGGCCGCAGCGGATTACCGGCCAATGTGACCGGAGCGACCTCTCGGCGGAGCAGGCGTCGACCTAGACTCGGCAGAACGGTGGCGCCCGGCCGGTATCGATCCGGTCCGAGCCGCGCGCCCACGGGGGACCAGGCGCATCCGCACCATCCCGCTTGAGCACGCGTGTGCACTCGAGCACGCATGTGGCACCTCTGCGCGGCCCTGTCGCACTGGCGCGGCACCGTCGCGCTGCCGGAGGACGGCGACTCCCGGGGATCGTGTTCCTGCCAAGGGTCGTCGTCAGGCATCCGGCCCACGTTTCGGCACGGACCCGGTCCGGCGATCCACCGGGCCGACCCCTTCGACACTCTTCGGGAGACCTCCATGTCCGACCCCCTGCAGGACGTCCTCGCGCTCGACGACCTCGACCTCGACCTGGGCGAACTGACCGTCACCGCGCTGCGTGACAGCATCGCGCTGCCGGAGGGCGGCGCGTCCACCAACTCCACCTCCTGCAACTCCTCCTCCAACTCCAGCATCGTGCACCCGACGACGACGTGGTTCTGACGCTCCGCGCTGCCGAGCGTCCTGAGCGGCGCAGGGCCCTGCCGAGCCCTGCCGAGCTGAGCAAGCCCTACTGAACGGCGCCGAAACACCACGGAACCCGGCGCGTTCCGCTGCGAACCCGCCGGGTTCCTCCGCCGTCCCGCCCGCCCTTCGGAGGTCGCCCGCCGTGCCCGACCCTGCCCCGTCCCGGGTCCCCTCCCCGGCCGCGCCGGTACCGGTGCCCGCGCCGCCCGTCCGCGCCTCCACCTCCGCGTCCACGTTCGGCACCTGGGCCGGTGGCTCGCCCGCCACCCGCACGGCGCCCTGCTGGAGGAGGCCCTGCCCCTCGTCGGCGGGCAGTCGGAACCGACGCGGACGGTCGAACTCGTCCTGGAGACCTACCGCCCGGCCCGGCCCCACCGCGCCCCGCCCCGCTGCCCGCACCTCCGCCCGACCCCTGTCCGCGCCGCCGGTGCCGCCGGTGCCGCACCGAGGAGTCGCCCGATGAGCGAGCCGACGACTGGGTTGACGGGTGAGCCGGCGAGCGGCCCGGCCGGCCGTCCCGCGCCCGGGACCGCCCTCGATGTGATCCTCTACCACTACCAGCCCGTCAAGGCGCCCGCCCTGCGCGAGGCCGTCCTGCCGCTCGCGCGCCGGGCGACGGAGCAGGGGCTGCGCGCCCACGTCGAACGGCACTGGCGGTTCGGGCCGCACCTGCGGCTGCGACTGGAGGGGCCGGCCGAGCGGGTGGCCACCGTGGCGGAGGAGTCCGCCCGGGAGCTGCGGACGTGGGCGGCCGCGCACCCGTCCGTCGCCGACCGCACGCGGGAACAGCTGCTCGCCGAGGCCGCTGTCGCCGGGCGGGCCGAGCTGATCGCCCCGCCGTACGGCCCGCTGGTGCCGGACAACACCGTCCGGGTGGCGCCCGTCGACCCGGCCGCGACGGCCGACCTGCACGCGCTGCTCGGGGCCGAACCCGCGGCGCTCCGCGACGAGTTGATGCGCGCCGGGCTGCCCGCGATCACCTCGGCCTGCGCGTTTCTCGGGGAGCACGGCGACACCGCGCAGGCCCGGGTGCGGCTGGTGCTCACGGCGCTGGCGGCGCACGCGAGCACGCATCCGGACGGGCTGGTCGGCGGGCACTACTCCTTCCTCTCCCACCTGGAGGACTTCCTCGTCCACGAGGACCCGGACGGCCGGGTACGAGCGGCCTTCGACCAGCGCTGGGAACGCGGCGGCCCCACCACCACGGAGCTGGTCCGCCGGGTGGCGGCCGGGGACACCCGGGGCTGGGAGCAGGACTGGGCGCGCTGGTCGGCCACGGCCTGGGTCCGGGCCGAGCGGCTGCTGGCGGCCGGGGCCGACCTCTCCGGCCGCGGCGAGGAGTACCGGGCCCGCGCGACCGCCCTCGGCGACCCGGCCACCGCCGAACGGTGGGACTTCGAACTGCGCACCCGCTACAGCGAGTTCCACCGGATGCTGACCCGCAGCGACCCCGACGGCACGCTGTTCGACCGCACCCACTACCTGATCTACCGGACCGGCACCAACGCCCTGTACCGGCTCTTCGCGATCTGCGACGTCCGGCCAGTGGAGCGCTACCTGGCCGCCCACCTCCTCGTGCGCAGCGTCCCCGAACTCACCGGACACCGGTGGCAGGACTACATCGCCGGGGTGATCGCCATGGTCGAGGGGCCGGTGTGACGGCCCTTCCACCTCGCAGTCACCGCCCGCGCCCCGCCGGCGCGCCACCGCGGCGACCACCGCCTCCGCACTCAGCGGTGGTCGACGATGATGAAGATGCCCCAGCCGATCGCGGCGAGGACCACCGCGAAGCACACCACGGCAACGGTCCAGCCGAGCGCCCCGGCGGCGCGGCGGGAGACCCCGGCCCCGTCGATCCCGACCGGCGGGTAGAGGGCGCGCACACCGACGGCGAACAGTGCGGGCAGACCGGCGCCGGCGAGGAATCCGACGACGACGATCTTCCAGAGCGCGTCCAGATCGATCCAGGAGTTCACGGGGCCACCTCGTCGGCGGGCACGGGCTCCGGGTCGGGGATGACCGACCCGGTCCACGCGGCGTTGACGTTCTCCGGGGTGACCGCCGGGTGGCGGGACGCGACGAAGAAGGCGATCGAGGCCAGCACCAGAACGGCGAAGATGGTCACGACGCCCCCGGTGCCGCCGATCCCGTCGGCGACCCAGTAGGCGAGCGCCCCGACCAATGCCGCCGCCGGGAGGGTGAGCACCCAGGCCACCACCATGCGGCGGGCGATGTTCCACCGTACGACGGCGCCCTTCTTGCCGACCCCCGATCCGAGGATCGACCCGGTGGCGACGTGGGTGGTGGAGAGCGAGTAGCCGAAGTCCGTGGAGGAGAGGATGACCGCGGCCGAGGCCGACTCGCTGGCCATCCCCTGCGGCGGTTCGATCTCCACCAGGCCCTTGCCCAGTGCCCTGATGACCCGCCAGCCGCCGATGTAGGTGCCCAGCGCAATGGCCGTGGCGCAGGAGGCGATCACCCAGTCCGGCGCCTTCGCCCCGGCGCTCAGGGTGCCGCTGGCGATCAGGGCCAGTGTGATGACGCCCATGGTCTTCTGGGCGTCGTTGGTGCCGTGGGCGAGCGAGACCATGCAGGCCGACCCGACCTGGCCGCTCCGGAAGCCCTGGGTGCGGGGGCCCTCGGAGACGTCGCGGGTGACGCGGTAGACGAGGTAGGTGCCGAGCGCGGCGACCGAGCCCGCGATGAACGGCGACAGGGCGGCCGGAACGATCACCTTGGCGACGAGGCCCTGCCACTTGACGGCGGAGGCCCCGGCGGCCGCCATGGTCGCCCCGACCACGCCGCCGATCAGCGCGTGCGAGGAACTCGACGGGATCCCGACGTACCAGGTCGTGAGGTTCCACAGGATGCTGCCCGTCAGGCCCGCCATGACCACGGTCAGCGTCACGTCCTGGCTCTGCACCAGACCGCTGGCGATCGTCGCGGCGACCGCGGTCGACAGGAACGCGCCCACCAGGTTCAGCACCGCCGAGACGCCGACCGCGACACGCGGCGGGAGGGCGCCGGTGACGATCGAGGTCGCCATGGCGTTGCCGGTGTCGTGAAACCCGTTGGTGAAGTCGAAACCGAGCGCGGTGACCACCACCAGCGCCAGAACCACGTCATTGCCGGTCACACGTCCGAACCTAACCCGCCGACCGCCGCCGCCCCCGTCCCCCGCCACCCGTACGGGGCCGGGCGGTGGAGGACACCATCCGATCGGACCAGCACGCCGTGGAGTCCGGAGCGGAGCGCCCAGGACAGAACCACTACTCGGTCAATAATTGGGTGTCGCCGACCACTTTGGGACTGGTAGCGTCCCGGACGTGGCAAAGCTGAACCAGATCATCGCCGTTGAAAAGGGCGTCAAGTCCAAGTCCTTCCAGGAGCTGACGCAGGCCCACCAGGACCTCCAGAAGCCCGCACTGCTGGCCGGGATCTCCCGCGTCTACCAGCCCAAGGACGAGGAGGGCGAGCAGCTGCCGCCGGAGTCGACCCGTGTGCAGCTGAAGGCCGAGGACATCCTGCGGTCCACCGCGCAGACCCTCACCCGGCTCTTCGACGTGACGGCCACCAAGGACTGGGCCAACATCGGGGCCAGTGCCGATGTGATGGTCGACGGCCAGGTGCTCCTCCCCCGGGTGCCGGTGCCGTACCTGCTCTTCCTGGAGAAGCAGCTCACCGACCTGTTCACCTTCGTGAAGAAGCTCCCGGTGCTGGACGCCTCCGAGTCCTGGAACCTCGACCCGTCCACCGACGCCTGGAAGACCGAGCCGGTGCGCACCATCCGGACCAAGAAGGTGCCGCGCAACCACGTCAAGGCCGAGGCCACCGAGAAGCATCCGGCCCAGGTCGAGGTCTACTACGAGGACATCGCGGTCGGCTACTGGACCACGGTCAAGTTCTCCGGCGCGCTGCCGGCCCGGCGGGTCAACGAGCTCGCCGAGCGGGTGGAGAAGCTCCAGCAGGCGGTCAAGTTCGCCCGCGAGGAGGCCAACGCGGTCGAGGTCACCGACCAGCGGGTCGGCGACGCCGTCTTCGGCTACCTCTTCCGGTAGCCCCATGATCGCCCGCCCGGGGAGCCGGGCGGGTGCACCGAGCGCGAACACTCTGTCCGGGAGACCGGGCGGGTGCGCTGCACGGTGCGAAAAGCTGACACTGACGTTGAAGCTGACCAGGGGTCCCAGTGGAGGTTCGAGTCCTCCCCCCGGCGCCACCGGCCGGGGTAGCCCAAGCAGGCAGAGGCAGACCCCGTGAATCTCAGACTCTCGCTCCAGTCTCAGCATTCGCCGCCGAACACCGGATCGACCGGGTGCGGACGAATATCGACGAATGCAGGTTCAAGTCCTGTCTGTGCCGCTCCGTGGCACGGTAGTTCAAAGGTAGAACGCGTCGATTTCAACCTGATCCGCGACCCTTAAACGTGCCGGTGTGCGCAATTGGGCGGCAAACAGGGGCCCGGGAGCTGGCTACGCTCCCGGGTCCTCTCGCGTTCCCGGGGCGCCGCCCCGGCAGGACCACCACTACGGCCGGCACACTCCGGCCCGCCGGCGGCGGCGGAGGAGGGCCGCGCGGAGGGCCAGGCGGAGGCGGCCGGTGGTCGGGCGGCCGGCGAGGACGGCCTCGAAGCGGCGGTGATCGCGGACCGCACGGAGCACCGCGATGTCGTGGGTACCGGGGGCCGGCGGGGCCGGCTCGGCGTGCTGGGCGGCCCGGTAGCTGTCGAAGAGGTGCTGCTGCAGTGCGTTCATGCGTCCACCGTGCACCCCGGCGGCCCCACAAGTCCCGTCGATTGACGGCCCCCGTCAAATGACGGGAGGGCTCCCCCCGCCCGACCCGGCGCCGCGGCGGCCAGGCACCATGGAGGGGTGAGCGTGACCATTGACATCACCGGGCTGCCGCACGAGCGGATCACCTTCTGCCCCTCGCCCCTGGCCGAACTGAGCAACGCGCTGCACGCGCTGGCCGAGCCCGCTCACCACTCCCGGCTGCACGCGTGGACGACGACGACCTCCGCCGCACTCAAGCCGGAACTGGCCGACCGGCTGCTCGAAGCCGACTTCATGTGGCGGTCGACGCGCTCCGACTTCCTGATGCCGGCCCGTCCCCGGGAGACCCTCACCGAGGAACTGGACGACCTCGACCGCATGGACGACGAGAAGTTCGTCGGCGCGGCCCTGGAGATCTCGTGCAGCATCAGCCACTACCCCAAGGGCCTGCCGTCGCCCCTGGTCGACGCGTGGTCGCGGCGCCGCGCGCTCGACCTGGCGGCGGCGCGCGGCCCGCGCCAGGCGGCCTTCGTCGAGCGGATGCTCGCCGAACCCACCGCCACGCGCGCATGGATCCGGCGCCTCCTGGAGGACTGCGACCAGGCGTTCTTCGCCGACACCTGGCGCCGGGTCCGCGTCCAGCTCGCCGCCGACGCCCAGCACAAGACCGAGCTGCTGCGCCGCAAGGGCCTGGCGGAGGCGCTCACCGCCGCGTCACCGGCGCTGAGCCTGGAGGAGGACGAGCACGGCAGCCGCATCGTCGTCGACAAGCTCGTCCACGGCCGCACCGAGGCCCGCGGCGCCTCCCTCACCCTGATACCGACCGTCTTCGGCTGGCCGCACCTCTTCACCCTGTACGGGCCGGGCTGGCAGCCCGTGATCCAGTACCCGGCGGCCGCCCACGAGGTCGGCGGCGCCGAGCCGGTGGAGACGGTCAAGCTGCGCCTGGACGCGCTGACCCACCCCCTGCGGATGAGCCTGTGCCGCAACCTCGCGCGCGGCGCGTACTCGACCAGCGAGCTGGCCGACGCCTACGGCATCACCGCCCCGGAGGTCTCCCGTCATCTCACCGTGCTGAAGAAGGCCGGGCTGGTCATCACCCAGCGCCGGGGGCGCTACGTCCTCCACCAGCTCGACATCTCGGTCGTGGCCCGGCTCGGCAGCGACTTCCTGGAGTCCGTGCTGCGGTGAGGACGGCCGGGCGACCGGACAGCCGGACGCCGGGCGGGGCGGGGGCGGGGCGCCGCGACGGGCGGATCGGCCCGGCACCCCCGCACCGCCACCATCCGCCCCCGCCCGTCCGCCCGCGCGTCAGGCCCAGGGCTCCCCCGGACGGGGTCCACCGCCGAGGACGAGCAGCGCCTCCCCTGTGGGCAGGTCGCCCGGCCGCCGTGCCGACCTGCCGTAGGCACTCGCCGCGTTGCCGAGCGCAAGGAGGGCCTCCGCACTCGGCAGCGCGGCCCGGTCGGGACGGAGACGGTCGGCCGCCAGCCGGGAGAGCCGGGCGATCGTCTCGCACGCGCGGACCGACACGTTGCGGAGGAACTCCGCGACGCGCCGGTCGTCGAGGAGACGGCCCGCGGACTCGCCGGCCCGTTCGGCGAGCGTGTCCCAGACCCAGGAGACGGCGTCACGCACGGTGCGAAGCTGCTGCCACTCGGGGACGGCGCGAAGGGCGAGGGCGTGCCGGTCGACGGCGCGAAGGGCGGCGTTCACCGCCATCGCCGCGCTCCTCGTACCCACGTGCCCCGTCCCGTCGGCGGCCGGCGCTTCCGATGCGTCGGGGAGCGCGGCGACGTGCTGCCAGTGGACCTGGAGCGCCTCCACATCGGCCTCGAGAACCGCTCGCAGATCCCCGGCGGTGCTCCGCCCCTCGGGCACGGCCTCCTTCCAGGCCTCCGCCACCTCGTACAGCTGCGCTCTGAGGTCCGGCAGGTCGGCGCTTTCCGGGGCCTGCCGGTCCTCCGTCCGCGCCAGGGGCAACTCGGTTCCCCACAGGGGGAGTTCATCCCCGGCGGGCGTTTCGTCGACGGCTTCGACCGAGCCCTGGTCCGCACGGGCGACCGACTCGCCGCGACCCGCTCCAGGACCGGCGGCGACGGTGTTCTCCGGTGAATTCACTGAGTGCATTCTCCAACTTCCGGACGACGAAGGATCATGGCTGCCTCTCTGCCCTCGCACAGGAAGGAGTGTTCGACACGAGCAGCACTCCCGAGGCGCTGAACTCACCTGGTGTAACAGCTCTGTTGAGGGTTGTCGACCGATGCGACCGACGTGCCTGCGACTCCCGGTCCAAACCGCCCGCGGGGGTGTGATTCCGGCGTTTCCAGCCAGGCGGTTGCCGCCGGGCCGCTTTACCGACCATATGCCCGGGTGGATCCCGTGACCGTGGGTGATGACCCTACTCGGCTCAGCGGGGATTGCCGGGCACCACCGGGCCCGGAAGGCTGGGGGGGGCGGCGCGCAGGCGCTGCACGGCGGCGGTCTGCTGGACAGCAGAGGCCCGATCCACCGTGCGGGCCCTCGACCCCGGAGGCACGACCGTGCCGACCGACCACTCACGCACCACCGCCCAGCAGCTGATGCACACCGCCTCGGGGCACACCGTGGCGGTGTCCCGCTTCACCCCGGGGGTCCTGCCGGACACCGGCCGTGTCGCGCTCGACACCGCCTGCGAACCGCAGGACCGCCCGGCCCGCGCGGGCTGAGCAGGCCGGTCGAGTTCGCGACGTTCCGCGAACCGTGGCAGCCCGAGATCATGCGGCAGGTGGGCGACTACGTCCTGTCGGGCCGCTCGCCGCCGTCCCTCCTCCGCCGGGGCTCCCGGAGTGCGGTCATCGGTCGGTTCCGTTTCATGGCGTGGCGTCGGCCAGGACGCCGGTGGTGTGCAGTTCGGCGCGAGCGTAGGCGATGGCCTCGGGGGTGTGGCCGAAGACCCGCCCCGCGGTGTTCAGGCCGTCCAGGACGCCGAGGGCGTCCAGAGTGTGCCGATGGCCCTCCTTCACGCCGGAAACCAGAACGAGGATGCCACGGCGCTCCAGCTTGCCTATCGCATCACCCAGCACCAAGGCACCGGTGGAGTCGATGGCGGTGACCTGGGACAGGCGCAGGATGACGGCCTTGACATCGGTGGTCTCGGCGAGTTGGAGCAGGAAGCGGTGGGCGGCGGCGAAGAACACCGGGCCGTCTATCCGGTACGCGGCTATGTGCTCGGCGAGCAGTGCCTGCTCCTCCGCGTGGTGGTCGGCGGGCGGCAGACCGTCGTGCAGCGGCACCTGCTGGAGCCTCGCGGAGCGGGCGACCTGACGCAGGGCCAGGATCCCGGCCACGGCCAGGCCGACGACGACGGCGGTGACCAGGTCGAAGGCGAGGGTGGCGGCGGCGGTGAGGACCAGGACGGCGGCCTCGCCGCGGCCGCTGCGGGCGAGCGCCCGCAGCGAGGCGACCTCGACCATCCGCACCGCCGTGGCGATCAGGACACCGGCGAGGGCGGCCAACGGGATGTCCTCCACGAGGGGTGCGGCGGCGAAGACGACCACGGCGAGCACGACGGCGTGGACCAGGGCGGCGAGCCGGGAAGCCGCGCCGGAGCGGACGTTGACAGCGGTGCGGGCGATCGCGCCGGTGGCGGCGACACCACCGAACAGCGGAGCGACCAGATTCGCCACTCCCTGGCCGAACAACTCCCGGTCGCTGTCGTGGCGTTCGCGGACACTCATCGCGTCGGCGGCGGTCGCCGACATCAGCGACTCCAGCGCCGCCAGGGCGGCGACCGCGAGGGCGGCGGTCAGCAGGTGCGGAACGGTACCAAGGTCGAGGAAGCCCAGGGACGGCAGCGGCAGCCCGGCCGGGAGGTGGCCGATGGTCGCCACGTCCAGATGGACGGAGCGGGCCGCCAGGGTCGCGGCGGCGACGGCGATCAGCGAGAACGGGATGCCGGGGCGCACCCGGGCTCCGACCAGCATCACGGCGGCGACGCCGAGCGCCAGCGCGAGCGCCGCCGGGTGCGGGTGGCGGACAAAGTCGGCGACGGCCCGGGCCGCGACCACCACGATGTTCTCCGCGTCGCTCTTCTCCACGCCGAGGGCGGCGGGCACTTGCTGGAGACCGATCACTCCGGCAATGCCGAGGGTGAAGCCCTCCACCACCGGGGCGGGGACGTAGGCCATGAAGCGGCCCGCCCCACCGATGGCAAGGACGATCAGCAGCAGACCTGCGATCAGGCCGACGGTCAGCACGCCGGAAGTGCCGTACTGGTGGACGATCGGGACCAGGACGACGGTCATGGCCCCGGTGGGTCCGCTCACCTGGAGGTTGGAGCCGCCGAATATCGCGGCCAGCGCCCCGGCGACCACTGCGGTGGCCAACCCGGCCTCGGCACCGGCGCCGGAGGCGACGCCGAAGCCGAGCGCGAGCGGCAGGGCCACGATCGCCACGGTCAGGCCGGCCAGAAGATCCTTGCGGGGCGAGCGGCCCATGGTGGCGAGGGTCGCGCGGTCCGGCAGGACGGCCCGGACGCGATCAGCGGCCCGGCCTGTCAGGGTGCTCTGCGTGGCACTCACGCGGTCTTCTCCTGAGTGCCCCGCACCGCGGCCTCACGCAACTCGGCGAGCAGCGTCTCCTGGTCGGTGATCATCTCGGTGAGGATGCGGCGCGCGGCGCGCAGCAGTTCGGCGACGTCCGGGGTGCTCAATGCGTAGACCACCGTGTTGCCCTCGCGGCTGGCCGTGACCAGGTTGCTGCGGCGCAGAACACCGAGCTGCTGGGAGAGGCTGGACGGCTCGATCTCGATCGCGGCGAGCAGCTCGCGCACCGGGAGCGGCCCGTCCTGGAGCAGTTCCAGCACGCGGATGCGCGCCGGGTGGCCGAGCGTGCGGAAGAACTCCGCCTTGGCCTGGTAGAGCGGGACGACCATGTTCAGTCCTCCTCCTCTTCCTCTTCCCCGGCGGCGCGCTCGACCTCGATGCCGTGGTGGGCGGCGATCCGCAGGAGCTGCCTGACGCGTCCGGCATACGCCTGGGCACCGTCCTCGTCACCGGCCGCCCGAACGCTTGCCCGCTGCCGGCGGGCCTCGGCGAGCTGCTCGCGAAGCTCCTGGTCGAAAACGTCGCTCATACGCCCCTCCTTGCCGCAGGCGCTGCCGCGCGCGGCCACACCACTGCTGGATACAGCACAACATAATCTATTGACTTGAAGAATTCTTCAAGTTGCGATCGCTGAGGATCGGCGTCCACCCGGAGGTGTTCGGGCTCCTCGGTCCCAAGGGAGCCGGGAAGACCACCACCATCCGCTGCCTGACGGGCCTGCTGCGCCCCGGTCGGCGGCCGCCAGGCTCGCCTCGGAGATGTCGATACCGACGGTGACGGGAAGGTCCACGGTGGTTGTCTCCTCAATGGCAGCCCCCTGATCCTCGGTCAGGAACCCCAGGTCCAGTCTGTTACCTCGGGCAGGTCGGTGCCGTGTTCACGGATCCAGTCGTGGTGTCGGGCGCGCTGGTCGGCCATCCGCTGCCGGACGGCGGCCGCCCGGACGGCGAGGCCGGGGGTGCGGTCGATGACGTCCATGACCAGGCGGTAGCGGTCGAGGTCGTTGCGGACCACCATGTCGAAGGGCGTGGTGGTGGTGCCGGACTCCTTGTACCCGCGCACGTGCAGCTGGGGGTGGACGGCACGGCGGTAGGCCAGGCGGTGGATCAGCCACGGGTAGCCGTGGTACGCGAAGACGACCGGCCGGTCGCGGGTGAACAGGGCGTCGAACTCGGCGTCGGGCATGCCGTGCGGGTGCTCCTCGGCGGGCATCAGCCGGGCCAGGTCGACCACGTTGACCACCCGTACCGCCAGGTCCGGCAGATGGCGGCGGAGCAGGTCGGCCGCGGCGATCACCTCCTGGGTGGGGACGTCACCGGCGCAGGCGAGGACGACGTCCGGTTCGCGGGTGCCGTCGTCGGTGCCGGCCCACTCCCAGACGCCGGCGCCGCGGGCGCAGTGGGCTCGGGCCTGCTCCAGGGTGAGCCAGTCGAAGCAGGGCTGTTTGCCCGCGACCACGACGTTGACGTAGTCGCGGCTGCGCAGGACGTGGTCGGCGGTGGCGAGCAGGGTGTTGGCGTCCGGTGGGAAGTAGACCCGCACGGCCTCGGGGCTCTTGTTGAGGACGTGGTCGACGAAGCCGGGGTCCTGGTGGGAGAAGCCGTTGTGGTCCTGGCGCCAGACGTGGGAGGTGAGCAGGTAGTTGAGCGAGGCGATGGGGGCGCGCCAGGGGATCCGCCGAGTGGTGCGCAGCCACTTGATGTGCTGGTTGACCATCGAGTCGACGATGTGGACGAATGCCTCGTAGCAGGAGAAGAGGCCGTGCCGTCCGGTGAGGAGGTAACCCTCCAGCCAGCCCTGGCAGGTGTGTTCGGAGAGGATCTCCATCACCCGGCCGTCGGACGCGAGGTGTTCGTCGGTGGGCACGGTAGCGGCCTGCCAGGCCTTGCCGGTGGCCGCGTAGACGGCCTGGAGGCGGTTGGAGGCGGTCTCGTCGGGGCCGACGAGACGGAAGTCGCGGCGTTCGGCGGTGTCGGCCATCACCTGTTCGAGAAGGTCTCCGAGGATCCGGGTGGGCTCGTGCAGCGTGGTACCGGGTTTGTCCACGGGGACGGCGTAGCGCTCCAACGGAGGCAGCGGCAGGTCGCGCAGCAGGAGGCCGCCGTTGGTGTGCGGGTTGGCACCCAGGCGGCGGATTCCGTCGGGAACGCAGGCGAGCACCTCGGGCACCGGGCGGCCGGCGGTGTCGAACAACTCCTCGGGCCGGTAGGAGCGCAGCCAGGCTTCCAGTTGGGCGAGGTGGGCGGGGTTGTCGCGGACCTGGTCCAGCGGCACCTGGTGGGCACGCCAGGTGCCCTCGACGGGGACGCCGTCGACCTGGGCCGGTCCGGTCCAGCCCTTGGGGGTGCGCAGCACGATCATCGGCCAGGCGGGTCGCCCGGTGACGCCGTCGTCCCGGGCGCCCCGCTGGATCGCGGCGATCTTCTCCACCGCGGTGTCCAGGGCCGCGGCCATGGCCTGGTGGACCGCCAGCGGGTCGTGCCCGGACACGTACAGGGGGTCGTGCCCGTACCCGCGCAGCAGGGCGTCGAGTTCGTCCTCGGGCAGGCGGGCGAGGACGGTCGGGTTGGCGATCTTGTAGCCGTTCAGGTGCAGGATCGGCAGGACTGCGCCGTCGTGGACGGGGTCGAGGAACTTGTTGCCGTGCCAGGACGCGGCGAGCGGGCCTGTCTCGGCCTCGCCGTCGCCGATCACGCAGGCCACCAGCAGGCCGGGGTTGTCCAGGGCCGCGCCGTAGGCGTGGGAGAGCGCGTAGCCGAGTTCGCCGCCTTCGTGGATCGAGCCCGGGGTCTCGGGGGCGACGTGGCTGGGTACGCCGCCGGGGAAGGAGAACTGCCCGAACAGCTTCGCCATGCCCTCGGCGTCCCGGGCGATGTCGGGGTAGGTCTCGGTGTAGCTGCCCTCCAGCCAGGAGTTGGCGAGGACGGCGGGCCCGCCGTGGCCCGGGCCCCAGACGCAGATCGTGTCCAGGCCGCGCTGCTTGACGATCCGGTTGAGGTGGGTGTGCACCAGGTTGAGGCCGGGTGAGGTGCCCCAGTGGCCGAGCAGGCGGGGCTTGATGTGCTCGGGCCGCAGCGGCTCGCGCAGCAGCGGGTTGGCCATCAGGTAGATCTGGCCGACCGCCAGGTAGTTGGCGGCCCGCCAGTGCGCGTCCAGCTCCTGGAGCTCCTGGCCGGAGAGGGCTGCGGGCGCCGGAGTCGGGGTGACGGACATGGCTGAGGTCTCCTTCGGATCGTCGGGCGCGGCACCCGGCAGCCGCGCTCGGCCCCATCGTCACCGCCGGGACGCGAGGGCGCAAAGGGCCGGTCGGGGCATGCCGGGACCGGACAGCCGGGACCTGTGGCCCTGCGTTCCGGGGCTGCCCGGCCCTGGGCCGGTGCCCGCCGAGGGCAGAGGCTGGCGGAGCCTGCCGATCGGTGCAGGCGCGCCGTACGACGCGGCTCCCCCGGGATCGTCGAGTACTCGGTGCGCGGCGCCGTGCACGCCGTCTACCGGCTGCTCGGCCTCGACAGGCCCGTCCCGCCGGTGCACCACGCCCTGCTCGATCCGAAGACGGCCTTCCAGGCCCTGAGGACCGCCTTCGGCTGAGCCCGTCCCATACCCGCCAGCACACGAGAAACCGGAGCATTCCCCCATGAGCACATACGTACTGGCCGGCGTCGACGGCTCGCCCGAGAGCACCACCGCGGCCCGCTGGGCTGCCGCCGAGGCCGTCCGACGCGGTCTCACCCTGCGCCTGGTCCACGCCCAGACCTGGCTGGACTACATCAACGCCGGCCCCGGCGAGCCCGCCGACGTCCTCGCACTGACCACCCGGATGCTCTCGGACGCCCGGCAGGCGGTCCTGGACCCGTACCCCGGTCTGGAGGTCCGGGCCGAGCTGATCGGGGGCGCGGAGCCGGTCAATGCGCTGGCCGAGGCCGCCTCCGACGCGGAACTGCTGGTCCTCGGTTCGCGGGGGCTCGGGGGCTTCGCGGGCCTGCTGGTCGGATCGGTCGGCCTCGCCGTCGCCGGCCGGTGCGAGGTTCCGGCGGTCTTCGTCCGCGCCGGCGAGTCCGAGCGGCCCGGCGGCCCCGATCGGCCCGAGGTGGTCGTCGGCGTCGACTCCCGTGACCCCTCCCCGGAGGTCGTCGAGTTCGCCTTCCACGAGGCCGCCCGGCGCGGAGCCGTCCTGCGCGCCGTCCACGGCTGGGAGCCACCGCCGGTCTGGGGCTACGCCGGGTGGGTGCCCCCGCTGGCCGAGGCGGAGCAGTTCCGGGCGATCGAGGGCGAACTGCTCACCGAGGCGCTGACCGGCTGGCGGGAGAAGTTCCCGGAGGTCGAGGTGGTCGAGGACAGCCGGATCGGCACCGGTGCCTCGGCGCTGGTGGACGCCTCCACCGACGCCTGCGTCGTGGTGGTCGGCCGCCGGCGGCGCCCGCACCACGCCGGCATGCGGCTCGGCCCGGTCGCCCACGCCGTACTGCACCACGCGCAGGCACCGGTCGCGGTCGTGCCGCACGACTGACCGGACAACCCGCAGGCGGTGGGCCCCACGAAGGCGTGGGGCCCACCGGCTTTTCTCCTGCCCCCGCACGCTCCGGCGAAGTGCCCGCGGCGATGGGGGTGCCTGTGGTGCGGATGCCTGTGCCGGGGGTGCCCGGTGAGGGCCCGGCCGCCGACCGCGGCGCCTGCCCGGGACGAGCAGTCCCTGTGGTCGGCGCCGGCTCCTTGCTCCGGGTCCCGAAACGGCGCGAACCGGGGACGGTGTCACCCGTCCCCGGTTCCGCGTCCCGGCCGTTCCCGCGCCGGCTACCGCGCGGGTGTGATGAGGCCGTAGTGGCCGTCGTAGCGGTGGTAGAGCACGTTGCCCCGCCCGGTGGCGGTGTCGGTGAAGAAGACGAACGGCAACCCGGTGAGGTCGAGCCTCGACACCGCCTCGGCCACCGCCAGCTCCGGCACCCCGGCGGTGCTCACGGCGAGCCCCGGTTCCGGGTCGCCGGCGGGCCCGGCGGTGGCCAGACGGTGCCCCTCGACGTGCCCGTCGCGGTAGACGACGCTGTCGCAGCCGGTGGCGGTGTCGGTGAACAGGTGGAAGTCGTAGTCCATGGCCTCCATCTCGAATACGGCGGCCCGGGCGCTCTGGCTGGGCAGGCTGTACGTCTTGTGCCGCACGATGCGCCGTTCCTCCGGTGCCAGGCCGCGCCGGTGCGGGCGGTGCTCGCGGGCCGCGTCGTCGTCCCAGGCTCCTCGGCCGGCCGGGGCGTGGTGGCGGTGGGAGTCGCGGTGCCGGTGCACCCGTGCCAGCCGGGCGGTCAGCCGGTCCTGGAGCAGGTCGACGGCCTCCTGCATGGTCGCGGCCGCCACGTGGGCGCGGACGGGGCGGCCGTTGAGGTCCACCACGGCCTGGGCGACGGCGGGCTTGACGACGGCGTGGTTGCTCTCCTGGGTGAGCTTCACCCGGGTCGCGAGCACCGGCTCGTGCTGCCGCTCGACGACGGCCAGCAGCTTCGCCCTGGCGTAGTCCGGCGCGGCGAGGGACACCTCGCCCCGGGTCTCGACCTGGATGTCGTGGGCGATCGGCGTGTGCGGACGGTTCATCGGGAGTCCTGCCTTTCGGATGTGGATTCAGACTGCCGGGTGCCGGGCGGCACCGTCGTCGGCCGGACGTCCCGCCGGCAGGGCCCTATGGCCCCTGTCCCCGCCGTCCAGCGCGGTGCCGGGCCCCGGTGCACGGCCCGCCGCTCTCGCGACCGGGACCACCGGCCCGGCAGCCGGTCCCTTCGGTCCCTTCTCCCGCCCGGCGCCCGGGCGGGAGATTCGATGGCATACCGGGCGACGGTCGTCCGGGCCCGATGCCTTGATCTCACCTCGCCATCGCCCACCTGAGCAGCGACAAGGAGCACCACCGTGGCCGGCACCCACCGCCCCGCCCGGCCCGACGGCCCGCCCGCACCACGGTGCGGCCACCTGCGCCGGGCTCTCGGCCGGGAGCGCAATCCGCTCGGCCGCGCCCTCGACCGGGCCCGGAGCCGGGCGGTGGTGCTCACCGTCCTCGGGATCGCGCTCGCGGCACTCCTCGGCACCGGGGCCGCCGTCACCCTCCTCGCGGACGGCCGGCGGCAGGCCGAGGCCACTGCCGCCCGCCTGCACCGCGTCGAAGCCTCGGTCCAGGGCTCCGTCCGGCAGGCGGAGAGCACCGTCGCCGGAGGGAAGGCCGTCTACCGCGCCGACGCGGCCTGGACCTACCCCGGCAACCAGCGCAACACCGGCAGCATCGACGTCCCCCGGACCACCGGGCCCGGCGCCACCGTCGGGATCTGGGTCGACCGGGACGGACATCCGGCCGCCGCACCCCCGAGCACCGCCGGCCTCGTGTTCGACGCCGTGTTCCCGGGCCTGTTCCTCTTCGGCCTGCTCAGCGTTCTCGCCGCCGCCGGACTCTGCGCGAGGCTGACCGCCATCGACCGTCGTGCCGACCTGGCGTGGACGCGGTCCTGGGCCCGGCTGGAGCCTGCGTGGAGCGGTCGTACCCGGCGCGGCAACCACCACGGCTGACCGGACACGACAGCACGGTTCCTCTCCCCAGTCGGCTCCGCCCCGATAAGGAATGCTGTTGCCCCGCACCCCCACGAACCGGCGACACCGGCCCCACCGACCGGGTCCGGTCGGCGGCCTCGCCGGGGACCAACGACCCCTCCTCCGGCACCCGCCGCGGCGACACCATCGATGCCATGACACCTGACACCACGCCGCTGGACGGCCGAGAGTGCCGACGGCTCCTCGCCGGCCTGTCGGTCGGCCGGGTCGTCTACACGCTCGGCGCCCTGCCCGCCGTCCAACCCGCCCAGTACCGGCTCGGCGCCGACGGCAGCGTACTGCTGAGCGCCGTCGCCGGGTCCGAGCTGGTCCGAGCGGTCTCCGGCGCGCTGGTGGCCTTCGAGGCCGGGGAGCTCGACGCGGCGGACGGCACCGGTTGGAGCGTGACCGTCCTCGGCCGCGCCGACGTCACACCCGACGTCACACCCGACGGGACGGCGACCGGTCCGACCGACACGGTCACCGTCCGCATCCTTCCCGAGCTGGTGAGCGGCCGCCTGCTCTAGCCGACCCGCCCGGTCCGGACGCCGACCGGAGCACCGCCTCCGGACGGCGGACGGCGGACGGCACGACGAACGCGCTGCCGTGAGGCCGGGTCAGTGTTGCAGCGGCGCCAGGCCGCCGCCGGCCTCCGGAGAGGCGCGGTACGCCGCGCCTGGAGCTCCTCCAGCAGCTCGTCCAACCGCAGTTGCGGCAGCCGTGACCGCACCGTCTCGCCGCTCACGGGCCCCTCCTCGTCGCCGAAGTCGCGGCCGATTCTCGCAGAAGGCCACCGGATCCCGGGACCTTCGGTACCGAGGTGGGGCTGCTCGGCCCCTGTGGCCGACCGGCGGCCCGGCGGGAGTCTGGTCGCCGGACGGGACCGCGCCCACGGGGTGTCGCGGCCCGCCGCCGACCAGGGAGGTCACAGAGATGTCGCACAGCGTGCTGGTGGGGATCGACGGCTCGGCACAGAGCGCGGCGGCGGCCGAGTGGGCCGCCCGCGAGGCCCACCGGAACGGGCTCGCGCTGCGGATGGTCCTCGTCGCCGGCGGCGAGGTGGACGCGCTCGACCGCGACCTTGGCGGCGGCAGCGCGCTGCCGGGCCCGGTGGCCGCGGTCCGGGACCGGATCTCGGCCGAGCTGCCCGGCCTGGCGGTCTCTTGCGAGGTCATCCCCGGGAACCCGGCCCACGCACTGGCCGCCACCGCCCGGCGGGCCGCGGTGATGGTGCTGGGCTCGCGCGGCCTGGGCGGTTTCGCGGGCCTCCTGGTCGGTTCGGTCGGGTTGCGCGCCGCCGCCCTGACACACTGCCCGGTGGTGCTGGTCCGGGCCGACTCGGACGCAGGAATCGGGACGGACGGACCGGCCGGGGCGCCCGGACCCGTCGTCGTGGGCGTCGAGGGCGACCGGCCGTGCGACGCGGTGCTCGCCTTCGCCTTCCGGCACGCGGCCGGCACCGGCGCCGCCCTGCGGGTGATGGAGAGCCGGGACACCTTCCGGGGCCCGTACGCGACGGCGGCGCCGGTGGGCCGGTGGGAGATCGGGGAGTCCCTGGCTGCCGCCGAACAGGTGCGGCTGCAGGACGCCCTGGCGCGCTGGCAGGACAAGTTCCCCACGGTCCGTACCGAGGCGGAGGTGTGCGCCTGGAGCGCGAGCAGGATGCTCGTGGAAGCCTCCCGCACCGCCTCGCTGGTCGTCCTCGGCCGGCGCGCTCCCAAGCACCCGATAGCCGGACCCCGACTGGGGCCGGTGGCCCAGTCCGTGCTCCACCACGCCCACGGCCCGGTCGCCGTCGTACCGCACGACTGAACCGTCCACCGGGTTCCGGCCACGGGACCAACCGTGCGCCGGGCCCGGGACCTTCGGCCGCAAGCGGGTCCCATTGGTCGGATCCCCCGGAGCGCGGCACGAGGAAGCCTTGAGGGGAAGGCGCACGGCACCCGCCCGGCGCCCTGAGCTCGGACGCTGATCCGGAGAGGTAGTCCACCATGGCACGTCGCCCGCACCACGAGTCGAAGGCGGCTCCCGCGAGCAACAGCCTTCGCAGCGTCACGCCCCAGCCGCCGACCGCCGTCGACGCGCTGGTCGCCTCCGCCCTGGAGTCCCTCCGGGACTACGCCGACTTCACCCAGGAGCAGGTCGACCACATCGTCAGGAAGGCCTCGCTGGCAGCGCTGGCCGAGCACACCGGGCTCGCCGTTCTGGCCGTGGAGGAGACCGGGCGCGGCGTGTTCGAGGACAAGGCGGTGAAGAACGTCTTCGCGTGCGAGAACGTCACCCACGTGATGGCCCGGACGAAGACGGTCGGGGTGGTGCACCGCGACGAACTCGACGGCATCGTGGAGATCGCCGAGCCGGTCGGCGTGGTCGCCGGCATCACCCCGGTGACCAACCCGACCTCCACCACGATCTTCAAGTGCCTGCTCGCGCTCAAGACCCGCAACCCGATCGTGTTCGCCTTCCACCCCGCGGCCCAGCGCTGCTCGGCCGAGGCGGCCCGGATCGTGCGGGACGCGGCGGTGGCGGCCGGCGCCCCCGCGCACTGCATCCAGTGGATCGCGGAACCGTCGATGGACGCCACCCACGCCCTGATGAACCACCCGGACGTCGCCACCATCCTGGCCACCGGCGGCAACGCGATGGTGCGGGCCGCGTACTCCTGTGGCAAGCCGGCGCTGGGCGTCGGCGCGGGCAACGTCCCCGCGTACGTGGAGAGGAGCGCGGACCTGAAGCGGGCGGTGAACGACATCGTGCTGTCGAAGTCCTTCGACAACGGCATGATCTGCGCCTCCGAGCAGGCCGTCGTCCTGGACGCGGAGATCCGGGAGGCGGCGCTCGCCGAGTTCCGGAAGCTGAAGGCGCACCACGCGAGCGCCGAGGAGAAGGCGCTTCTGGAGCGGTACCTGTTCGGGGCCGGGGACGGTACGGCGTGCGCCGGCGACCGTTTGAACGCCGAGGTGGTGGGCCGCTCGGCGGCGCAGGTCGCGCAGGCGGCGGGCTTCGAGGTACCGGCCGACACCTCGGTGATCCTCGTCGACTGCGAGCGGGTCGGCCCCTCGGAGCCGCTGACCCGCGAGAAGCTCTGCCCGGTCCTGGCCGTACTCACCGCCCGCTCCCGCCCGGAAGGCGTCGAACTGGCCTCCGCCATGGTGGAGTTCAACGGCCTCGGGCACTCGGCGGCGGTGCACACCGAGGACGAGGCGTTCGTCGAGGAGTTCGGGCACGCGGTCAAGGCCTGCCGGATCATCTGGAACGCGCCGAGTTCGCAGGGCGGCATCGGCGACGTCTACAACGCCTTCACACCCTCGTTGACCCTGGGCTGCGGCAGCTACGGGCACAACTCGGTCTCCGGGAACGTGTCGGCGCTGAACCTCGTCAACATCAAGCGGATCGGGCGGCGCAACACCAACATGCAGTGGTTCAAGGTCCCGCCGAAGATCTTCTTCGAGCGCAACTCGGTCAAGTACCTGGCGAGCATGCCCCGTGCGCACCGCATCGTCGTCGTGACCGACCGGACCATGGTGGACATCGGCCACCTGGAGCGGATCCGCGGTGTGCTCGACCGCCGCCGCGACCCGGTCGAGGTACGGGTCGTCGACTCCGTCGAGCCGAACCCGAGCATCGACACCGTCCGCAAGGGCGCCGCCCTGATGCGCGAGTTCGAGCCGGACACCATCATCGCCCTGGGCGGTGGCTCGCCGATGGACGCGGCCAAGGTGATGTGGCTGATGTACGAGCACCCCGAGGTGGAGTTCGCGGACCTGAAGGAGAAGTTCTTCGACATCCGCAAGCGTGCCTTCACCTTCCCCGACCTCGGCGAGAAGGCCAAACTGGTCTGCATCCCCACCACCTCGGGCACCGGCAGTGAGGTCACCCCCTTCGCCGTCATCACCGACACCGCCACCGGCCAGAAGTACCCGCTCGCGGACTACGCGCTCACCCCGAGCGTGGCCATCGTCGACCCGGCCCTGACCACCGGCCTGCCGAAGCACGTCACCGCCGACACCGGCTTCGACGCCCTCACCCACTGCATCGAGACCTACGTCTCCGTCTACGCCAACGACTTCACCGACGGACTCGCGCTCCAGGGCATCCGGCTGATCTTCGACAATTTGGAGCGCGCGGTGCTGAACGGACCGGACGACCCCTTCGCCCGCGAGCGGATGCACAACGCCGGCACGATCGCCGGAATGGCCTTCGGCTCCGCCTTCCTCGGCGCCGTACACGCCATGGCCCACACCCTCGGCGCGACATTCCACATCGCCCACGGCCGCACCAACGCCCTGCTGCTGCCGCACGTGATCCGCTGGAACGGCTCCGCCCCGGCCAAGGTCACCGGCTGGCCCAAGTACCGGAGCTACACCGCCCCCGAGCGCTACCAGGCGATCGCCCGGATGCTCGGCCTGCCGGCCGGCACTCCCGAACAGGGCGTCGAATCCCTCGCCGCGGCGGTCGAGGACCTGCGGGACAGGGCCGGCATCCCGCGCTCCTTCAAGGCTGCCGGAGTCGACGAGGCCGCGTTCCTGGCGGCCCTCCCCCAGCAGGCCATGAACGCCTACGAGGACCAGTGCGCCCCCGCCAACCCCCGGATGCCGATGCTCGCCGACATGCAGCAGCTGATGCGCCGCGCCTACTACGGCGACCAGGCCTGAGAGGACACCGAGATGACCACCTCGCAGCACGAGCGGACCGCCCTCGCCTGGGACGGCTTCCGGGGCGGACCATGGCGGGACACCATCGACGTCCGCGACTTCATCCAGCGCAACTACACCCCGTACGAGGGCGAGGCCGACTTCCTCACCGGCCCCACCGAACGGACAACCGACGTGTGGCGGCAGATCACCGACCGCTTCCCCGAGGAACGCGCCAAGGGCGTGTACGACGTCGCGTACGACGTCCCGGCCGGCATCACGGCGCACGCGCCCGGATACATCGACCGCGAGAAGGAGCTGATCGTCGGCCTGCAGACCGACGCCCCGCTGAAGCGGGCGATCATGCCGTACGGCGGCTGGCGGATGGTGGCGG
Source organism: Kitasatospora sp. NPDC058048 (assembly GCF_042885555.1). Classification (NCBI taxonomy): domain Bacteria; kingdom Bacillati; phylum Actinomycetota; class Actinomycetes; order Kitasatosporales; family Streptomycetaceae; genus Kitasatospora; species Kitasatospora sp. NPDC058048. Next base: position 152,106 of record NZ_JBHVRT010000001.1, read on the forward strand.
GCGCGCTGCGGACCTACGGGTACCCGGTCGACCCGGAGCTGGAGAAGGTCTTCACCCGGTACCGCAAGACCCACAACGACGGCGTGTTCGACGCCTACACGCCCGAGATCCTCGCGGCCCGCAGGGCCGGCGTCATCACCGGGCTCCCGGACGCCTACGGCCGCGGCCGGATCATCGGCGACTACCGGCGCGTCGCCCTGTACGGCGTGGACCGGCTGGTCGAGGCCAAGCTCGCCGAGAAGACCGAGCTGGACGCGCCGCCCACCGACCCGGCGCGGCTGGAGGAGACCATCCGCGAGCGCGAGGAGCTCGCCGAACAGATCCGCGCACTGGGCGAGCTCAAGGAGATGGCCTCGGCGTACGGGTACGACGCCTCCGGCCCCGCCGCGACCGCCCGCGAGGCGATCCAGTGGCTGTACTTCGGCTACCTCGCGGCCGTCAAGGAGCAGAACGGCGCGGCCATGTCGCTCGGCCGCACCTCGACATTCCTCGACGTCTACCTCCAACGTGACCTCGCGGCCGGGCTCCTGACCGAACAGCAGGCCCAGGAACTGGTGGACGACTTCGTCATCAAACTGCGGATCGTCCGCTTCCTGCGCACCCCCGAGTACGACGAACTGTTCTCCGGCGACCCGACCTGGGTCACCGAATCGATCGGCGGCATCGGCACCGACGGCCGCACCCTCGTCACCCGGACCTCCTTCCGCTACCTTCAGACCCTCTACAACCTGGGCCCGGCGCCCGAGCCCAACATGACGGTCCTCTGGTCACCGCGACTCCCCGAGGGTTTCAAGGAGTTCTGCGCCCGCGTGTCCATCGACACCTCCTCGCTCCAGTACGAGTCCGACGACCTCATGCGCCCCCGCTTCGGCGACGACACCGCCATCGCCTGCTGCGTCTCCGCCATGGAGGTCGGCAAGCAGATGCAGTTCTTCGGCGCCCGGGTCAACCTCGCCAAGACCCTCCTCTACGCGATCAACGGCGGCCGGGACGAACTGACCGGCGCCCAGGTCGGGCCCCCGACCGCCCCGGTGGGCGGCGCGGTGCTCGACTACGACGAGGTGCTGGCCCGCTTCGACGAGCAGCTGGAGTGGCTCGCCGGGACGTACGTCCACGCGCTCGACGTCATCCACTACATGCACGACAGGTACGCCTACGAGCGGATCGAGATGGCCCTGCACGACCGGGCCGTACGGCGCACCATGGCCTGCGGCATCGCCGGGCTCGCGGTGGCCGCCGACTCGCTGTCCGCGATCAGGTACACCAAGGTCCGTCCGGTGCGCGACGAGACCGGACTCGTCACCGACTACCTGGTCGAGGGCGACTACCCGGCGTACGGCAACAACGACGACCGGGCCGACGCGATCGCCGTCCGACTGGTCGAGGACTTCATGGCCAAGGTGCGCAAGCACCCCGCCTACCGGGGCGCCGAACACACCCAGTCCGTCCTGACCATCACCTCGAACGTCGTCTACGGCAGGAAGACCGGAAACACCCCGGACGGGCGGCGGGCCGGCGAGCCGTTCTCCCCGGGCGCCAACCCGATGAACGGGCGCGACGCCCACGGCTACGTGGCCGCCGCGCTCTCGGTCGCGAAGCTCCCCTACGCGCACGCCGAGGACGGCATCTCGCTCACCAACACCGTCACCCCGGACGCGCTCGGCCGCACCCCCGAGGAGCGGGTCCGCAACCTGGTCGGCGTGCTGGACGGCTACACCACGTGCCACGGCTTCCACATGAACGTCAACGTCCTCGACCGGGACACCCTGCTGGACGCCATGGACCACCCGGAGAAGTACCCGCAGCTCACCATCCGGGTCAGCGGCTACGCGGTCAACTTCGTCCGGCTCACCCGCGAGCAGCAACTCGACGTGATCGGCCGCACGTTCCACGACGCACTGTAGCCTCGCCACCCGCTCGCGGTGCCGGCGCCTCCCGACCACCGGCGCCGGCACCGCGCCGCGCCGACCCGCGCCGCCCTGCCCCCGCCCCGCAGAAGGAGCACACCCCATGGCCACGGCCGCCCCGCAACCGGTCACCGGCATGCTGCACTCCTGGGACCTGTCCACCGGAGTCGACGGCCCCGGCACCCGCTTCGTCACCTTCCTGGCCGGCTGCCCGCTGCGCTGCCTGTACTGCCACAACCCCGACACCCGCTCCATGCGCCACGGCCGCCCCTGCTCGGCCCAGGAGATCGTGCGCGAGGCCGCCAAGTACACCGAATTCATCCGCGCCTCCGGCGGCGGCGCCACCGTCAGCGGCGGTGAGCCGCTCCTCCAACCCGCCCTCACCGGCGAGTTGCTGCACCGGTTCAAGCACGAACTGGGCCTGCACACCGCACTGGACACCTCCGGCTTCCTCGGCGCCCGCGCCGACGAAGCGCTGCTCGCCGACACCGACCTCGTGCTGCTCGACATCAAGTCCTGGGACCGCGCCCTCTACCGACGCCTGACCGGACAGCGGCTCGACCCCACGCTCGACTTCGCCCGCCGCCTGGCCGACCTGGGCAGGGAGGTCTGGCTGCGCTTCGTCCTCGTGCCGCACCTGACCGACCCCGCCGCGAACATCGAGGGCGTCGCCGCCTTCGCCGCCTCGCTCGGCAACGTCACCCGGGTCGACGTCCTGCCCTTCCACAAACTCGGCGCCGCCAAGTGGCGCGCCCTCGGGCTCGACTTCCCCCTCGCCGACACCCCGGTGCCCACACCGGACCAGATCGCCCGGGCCCGGGCGGTCTTCGCCGCGCAGGGCCTGCACACGGTCTGAACCCGGACGGGTTCTCCGGCAGGTCCGCGGCTGCGGTGCCGCTGCTCGGCACCGGCGCCCGGACCACCGCTTTCCCCTCTGCCCCAGCCCCACCCGTCGGCTTTCCGGCACAGCCTCCTCCCGGCTGGCATGGTGGCCGCGGATCGCCGATGGTGGCGGTGAAGGACGGCACAACTCTCGGAGGCGTGTGATGGGCGAGGAACCCCGCCGCTCGGCTCGGATCGTCGTGGGTGATCGCGGGCACGGCGGACTCACCGAGGCCCTGCTGGGCTCGGTCGGCCAGCACTGCGTCCACCACGCTCGCTGCCCGGTCGTCGTCGTACGCGCCGCACAGCACCAGCCGCAGGCGGAACCGTGACCGACGAGGCGATCGACTACCGGGCGGTGTTCCGTGCCCTGCCCGGCATGGTCGCGCTGCTCACCCCGGACCTGGTGTACGCCGACGCCAACGAGGATTTCCTCAGCCTGTCCGGGCGCACCCGCGAGCAACTCGTCGGCCGGTACCTCTTCGACATCTTCCCCGACAACCCGAACGACCCCGCCGCCACCGGAGCCCACAACCTGGAGGTATCCCTGCGCAGGGTCCTGGCATCCGGCGAGCGCGACACCATGGCCCTGCAGCGCTACGACGTCGAGTCGACCGCCCGGCCCGGCGAGTGGGAGGAGCGGTACTGGAGTCCGGTCAACGCCCCCGTGCTCGACGGCGAGGGCCGTACGGTGCTGCTCGTCCACCGCGTCGAGGAGATCACCCAGCTCATCCGCGCCCACGGCCTGCCCGAGGGCAACCGCGCCCGCGTCCTGGAAGCCGAGCTCTACACCCGCGCCCGCGAACTCCAGGAGGTCAATGAGCGCCTGCGCGAGTCCCACGCGCGCGAACGCGAGGTCGCACTCGCGCTCCAGGGGGCCATGCTGCCCGCACCCAGACCACTCGAACGCCACCGTGCCGCGGTCCGTTACCGACCCGCCATGGGCGCCCTCAACGTCTGCGGCGACTGGTACGACCTCGTCGAACTGCCGGACGACCGCGTCGCGGTCGCCGTCGGCGACGTGGTCGGCCACGGCCTCGCCGCCGCCGGTGTCATGGGCCAGCTCCGCAGTGCCCTCAGCGCCGCCTCCCGGGTTGCCGGCGGCCCCGCCCAGGCCCTGGAGGTGCTCGGTCTGTACGCCCGTTCCGTCGAGGGCGCCGAATCCACTACCGCCGCGACCGCCTTCATCGACTCCGGCGCCCACACCATCACCTACAGCAGCGCCGGCCATCCCCCGCCCGCTCTGCTGCACGGCGACGGCACCGTCGAATTCCTCGACCAGGCCACCGACCCTCCGCTCGGCGCCCGTCCCGAGCACCGGACACGGCCCGAGGCCGTCACCCGATTCGCCGAAGGGGACACGCTCGCCCTCTACACCGACGGCCTGGTCGAACGCCGCCGCGAGGACATCGACACCGGCCTGGACCGCCTCGCGCACGTCCTCACCACGCACCGCTCCGCCGACCCCGATGTCCTCGCCGACACCGTCCTCACCGAACTGATCCCCCCGGGCGGCGCCACCGACGACACCGCGCTCGTCGTCATCCGGCTCTGACAGCAGCTCCCGGCCTGCTGACGGGTCCCGGGGCGCCCGCCGGGGCGCCGCGAGCACGCCTACGCTGGTCATGGGCATCGGGGGCGAGCCACGGAGGATTTCCTTGGGCAACGCGTCGGAGGGCCCCGCTCCCGTACCGGACCCGCGGCTGGACGAGCTCCTGGAGGAGCTCCGGGCCCGGCTGAACACCGCCCGCGGCACCCGGGACCGGGTGCACAGCCTGCTGGAGGCCGTGCTGGCGGTCGGACGCGACCTGGAGCTGACCCAGGCGCTCCGGCACATCGTGGAGGCCGCCGTCACCCTGGTGGACGCCGAGTACGGCGCACTCGGTGTGATCGGCGAGGACCAGCGACTGTCCCAGTTCATCCCGGTCGGGGTCACGGACGAACAGGTCGAGCTGATCGGCGCCCTGCCCTCCGGACACGGAATCCTCGGCGAGCTGATCCGCCACCCCGAACCGCTGCGGCTCACCCGGCTCTCCCACCACCCCGCCTCCTACGGCTTCCCGGCCGACCACCCGCCGATGCGCAGCTTCCTGGGGGTGCCGATCCGGATCCGGGACAAGGTGTTCGGCAACCTCTACCTGACCGAGAAGCGCGGCGGGGGCGACTTCGACGCCGAGGACGAGTCGGTGCTCGCCACCCTCGCCGTCGCCGCCGGGGTGGCCATCGACAACGCCCGGCTCTACGCCCGGGCCCGCCAGCGGCAGCGCTGGCTGGAGGCGAGTGCGGAGGTGACCAGCAGCCTGCTGTCGGGCAGCGGGGACCAGGAGGTGCAGGACCTGCTGCTCACCCGGGCGACCGAGCTCGTCGGAGCGGACCTCGCGGTCGTCGCCGTGCCACGGCCGGGGACCGCCGAGCTGGAGGTCCGGATCGCCGTCGGCCTCGGCGAGCGGGAGCACCGCGGCCTGGTGCTGCCGATCGAGGGCTCGTTCATGGGCGCGGCCTTCCGCACCGGCGGGCTCGTGGTGAGCCCCGACGTCCGGAAGGATCCGCGGGTCACGGCGGGGCCGCCGCGCTGGCAGGGGCTGGGCCCGGCGGTCGCGGTGCCCGTCGGCACCGCCGAGCGCGGGATCCGGGGCGTGCTGCTGCTGGCCCGGGCCGCCGGTGCGCCGCTGTTCGAGGAGGACCAGTCCGCTCCCCTGCTCGGCTTCGCCGGCCAGGCCGCGGTGGCGCTCGAACTCGCCGAGCGCCGCCGGGACTCGGAGCAGATGGCCCTGCTACGGGAACGCGACCGGATCGCCCGCGATCTGCACGACCTGGCCGTCCAGCGGCTCTTCGCCACCGGCATGACCCTCCAGGGCGCCACCCGCTTCATCGACCACCCCGAGGCGACCGAGCGCGTCCTGCGGGCGATCGACGACCTGGACGAGACAGCCAGGACGATCCGCGCCACCATCTTCGGCCTGCGCCTGCGGGAAAGGGGCCCGGCGGCGACCGGACTGCGCGCCCGCATCGCCGAGGTGGCCGAGCGCGCCACCCGGTCCCTCGGTTTCGCCCCGGCCCTGCGGACGGCCGGCCTGCTCGACGTCGCCGTACCTCCCGAGGTCGCGGACGCGGCCGTCGCCGTCCTGGAGGAGGCCCTGTCCAACGCCGCCCGCCACGCTCGGGCCGGCGCCGTGGACGTCACGGTGGCCGCCGGCGACGAGCTGACCGTGACGGTCACGGACAACGGGGTCGGTCTGCCCGGGACCGGCCGCCGCGGCGGGCTCGCCAACCTCACCGACCGGGCCTCCGGACTGGGCGGTACCTTCACGGCCCGGACCCGGGCGGAGGGCGGCACCGAGCTGGTCTGGCAGGTGCCCCTGGGGTAGGTCTCAGCCCTGGTCCAGGACCTCGCCGGGGCTCAGGCGGGGTGTCGGGGCGCCCTCGGGGCCGTAGCCGAGGCGGATCAGCATCTGAACGTGGCCGGGGCGGTCGTGCGGGTCCCGGGCCTCCCAGCGCAGGTAGGACCACTCCATGGCCTGGTGCAGCAGGGAGGCACGGACACCGTGGACGGTGGCGGCGAGCAGAACGTGTTCCAGGGCGAGGCCGGCCCGCAGCCAGTCCGCCGGGCCGTCGCGGTCGGTGGTGAGCACGGCGATCCGAGGTTCGTGCTCGAAGAGGGCGGGAGCCCGGTGCTCGGTCGCGTGGATGGCGGAGAAGTCGCGCATCGGCAGTTGACCGGCCGCGTCCTGGGGGCCGAGCGCACCGACCGGGATGCCGTAGCGCGGTACCTCGCCGGTACGGATCCAGCTGCGGCTCTCGGTGCGCTGGGCCTCGTCGGTGGTGTTGCGGCGCTCGGCCTCGGCGGTGAGGTGGAGCAGCCGGGCGGTCTCCGTGCGGTCGGGCAGGTGGAGCGCGGCGTCCTCGGTTCGGGCAGCGGCGGTCAGTTCGTCGAGTACGGCCGGTGGGACCGGTACGGCGGTGAACGGCGTACGGATGGAATGCCGGTGCCAGATCGCCTCGTAGAGCTTCTCGGTGCCTGGGGCCGGCGCGGTGGCCGGGGTGTCGAGCCGGAGCGCCGCGAGCAGGTCGGGCTCGGCCGGATCGGGCAGCAGGCGGGCCTCGGGTGCCCAGCCGAGGTGGCGGGCGGCGACCCGGAGGTTGAGAACGGCCGCGCCGACGGAGATGTGCAGCGCCCGGCCCTCCGGGTCGGCGGCCGGGACGGCCCGGCTGCGGTCGGCCCGGACTTCCAGGGTCGAGGTGTCCGGCTGGAGCCGGAAGCGCCACGGCTGGCTGTTGTGGATCGAAGGTGCCGCGACCGCCGCGGAGACGAGCTTCTCCAGTGCGGGGGCGTCGAGGGCGAGGGTGGACATGACCGTCTCCAGGAATGCGCCGTCAGCCGGAATCGGGCGGGTCGCCGGCGGCGCCGCGCAGGGTGGCGTGTCGGGCCCGGTACTCGTCGGGGTCGATCTCGCCGCGGGCGAGGCGCTCCGCGAGCAGTTGCTCCGGGGTGGGCCGGGCCGGCGGCGCTACCGGGGGCGTCGGGCCATGCGGGGCCGGCCGGCCGAGGTGCCGGACCAGGGCGATCACACCGAGGACCACCAGTGCCCAGAAGAGCAGCATGCTCACGGTCATCAGGCCGATGCCCCAACCGTTCATGCCCCCGTCGTTCCAGTACATCATCGCCGTCTCCTCGGGCCGTAACGGGAGGTCGATCACCTCCAGCTTGCGACCGAGGAGCGGCGTGCCGCTTGGGCCGTTTCGGCTCCCCCCGCGGGCCCGCCGGGCCCCGCCGGGGCCCGGGCATCCGGTCCCGCAGGTCCCGGCAGACGGTCACTCCGTCGACAGCGGCGAACGCGACCGTCCCCACGCCTCCGCTCAGGCCGGCGCGCCGAGCCGGAGTTCCACGTCGACCACGCCGGGCACGGAGCGCAGCAGCCTTTCCAGGAGGGGTCCGGAGAGGGTGCCCGGCAGTTCGCCCGTCAGGGTGATCCGGCCGTTCTCCGAGCGGATGTCGCTCTCGACGGCGGCATCCGGGCCGAGGGTGGCGACCAGCTCGAAGCGGACCCGGTCGGCGAGCTCGCGGTCGTCCTCGAGGTAGACCTTCAGCAGGTCGCCCCGGCTGACGATGCCGACCAGGTAGTCCTCCTCGTCGACCACCGGGAGCCGTTTGAGGTGGCCGCGGGCCATCGCCCGGGCCGCCTCGTTGAGCGGGCTGCCGGGGTGCACGGTGACCGCCGGGACGGACATCATCCGCCCGGCCGTCAGGGCGTCGGCGCGCACGCCGTCGCGGTCCCGGGCGGTGAGCAGGTCGGCCTCGGAGACCACCCCGATCACCCGGCCGTCACCGGTCAGCACGGGGACGGCGCTGACCCGCCAGCGCTGGAGGGTGTCGGCGACCTCGCGGAAGTCCGCGTCGCGGCCGACGGCCACCACCGCATGGGTCATGACGTCGGCGACGGTGCTCGGTGTGCGGGTCATGGCGGCCTCCTACGATGCCGCGCGGTAGGCGCGGGGGTGTTCCAGGGACCGGTCGGTGTCGTCCTCGGTCCAGTCCAGGGTGGCGTGGACGGCGACCACACCGTCCACGGCGCGGCAGAGCTGTTCGGCGACCGGGACCAGGCTGCGAAACCTCAGCCGCCCGCTCAGGGTGACCACGCCGTCCTGCACCGCGACCCGGACGTCTCCGGGCGCGACCCAGAGGGCCTGCCCCAGCACGTCGTGGTTGATCTCGTCCCGGAGCGCCGCGTCGTGGCGCAGGAAGACCTGCAGCAGGTCCCGGCGGCTGACGATGCCGACCAGGCGGCCGGCCTCGTCGACCACGGGCAGTCGCTTGACCTTGTGCTTGTCCATGGCACGGGCGGCCTCGGGGATCGACCATCCGGGGCGTGCGGTGACGGCGGGACTGGTCATCAGGCCGCCGGCGGTCTCCGCCTCGGCGCGGGCGCGGTCCTTCTCGGCCAGCCAGCGGCCCGGGTAGCGGCCCTCCGGGTCCGGCAGGACGGCCTCCTTGCGGATCAGGTCGGCCTCGGACACCATGCCGATCGGGCGGCCCTGGTCGTCGACGACGGGGATCGCGGTGATGTCGTTGCGGTGGAACAGCGCCGCAACCTCCTTGGCCGGCGTGTCGGGCCGGGCGGTGACGACCTCGTTGGTCATCACGTCGTTGACGCTGCGGTGCTGCATCGTCCTCACTCCTCCTCCGGTGGTCCCGTCTTCACTGTCCGCGCGTCCGGAGCCGCCGGACAGGGCCGGTCGGTCCATGGCGTCGGGCCGCTCCGGCCCAGGACGGCACGGCCGGTCGGTCGGACGATGGCGGAACCTCAGGTCGGCGATGCGGGTGAGGCCGTCGAGGCGGGCGGCAGAGCGGTTGCGGTCCCGGCCGACGGCCCGACGAACGTGCCCGCGCAGAGACGTGTGCGAGGCCGGATGCCTGTGCGTGGTGGCTGCGACGGACATGACGTGCCTCCTCGGTGCCGGGCGGCAGGTGCTGTCACGGTTCAGTCTTCCGGGGCCGTGCCCTTCCCAGGAGGGCCTGACGGCCCCGTTCCACGGGTCCCGACGACCTCCTCCTGGGCCATCCGCGCCCGCGGTGCTGCGGGGCCAGGTCGACCGGGTCGATCCGGTCGGCGGCCCGGACCGCCTCGTCCGGATCCCGGCGTCCAGCAGCTCCCGACGGAGACGTGCGGGTACCGGGGCGAACGGCCGCGCGACCAGGGCCGGCCGGCCCCTGCCGGAGCCCGCGTTCGGTGGTGCCATGGAAGTACCGACGGCCGGGCGTGTCCCCGGCCCCCGCACCGAGCCAGGGAGGCCGGCATGAGAGCCGCCGTGGGAGACCGCATCATCGTCCAGGGCACCCGGCCGGGCGCCGCCCGCCGGGACGGCGAGATCGTCGGGCTGCACCACCCGGACGGCAGCCCGCCGTACGACGTCCGCTGGTCGGACGAGGACCGGGTCACCGAGTACTTCCCCGGGCCGGACGCCCGGATCCACCACTTCGACCACGAGCCGTCGCCCACCCGAACCGCCCCGCCGCAACCGCACCTCTTCGCCGACTGACGGGCCTCCGCCGTGACCGTCTCCGCCAACCCGCGGGCCCGCGGACTGACCGGCTCCGAGGCCGCACGACTGCTCGCCGAACACGGCCGCAACGAGGTCGCCGCCGACCGCCGGGTGCCGCTGTGGGCCCGGGTGGCCGCCCAGCTGCGCGACCCCCTGATCACCGTGCTGCACGCGGCCGTCGCGCTGACGGTGGCGATCGGCGACCATCCGGACGCGGCCGCCCTGCGGCAGGCGGACATCGGCGTGGCCATGGGCGCGGAACCCGCCTCGCCCGGCGCGATGACCCGGCCGCCGCGCCCACCGGACCAGCACATCCTGGGCTCCGGCGTGTGGCAGCGGGTCCTGCTGCTCGCCGCAGTGGTCGCGGCCTGCTCGACACCGTGCCGCTCGGCCGGTCCGACCTGGCCGCGCCCGTCCTCGCCGGAGCCGTCGGCTTCACGACGGCCCGGCTGCTCAAGCACGGGATCTGACGGCCGGGCCGGTCGGCCCTCGCGGCGCAAGGAGGGGCTGCCTAGCGTGGGAACAGGGTCAGCGTCATCGACCTCACCGAAGTCACCGGGACCACCGGACCGAGGAGGACCATCATGACGTCCGCAAGCCCCGACGGCCCCGGCCGTCCCGTCGTCCTCGGCGTCGACGCCCACGACACCGGATCGATGCCCGCCGCCTGGGCGGCCGACGAGGCCGCCCGCAGGGGCCTTCCGCTGCGATTGGTGCACGCCGTGCCGTCGTTGTACCGCGAGTTCCGGCCCTTCGACGAGGGCCGCTACCACAAGGCCCTGCGCGAGCGGGCCGACCGGGCACTCGACCGGGCCGCCACGCTGGCCCGGGAGCGCCACCCCGAGCTGGGCGTGACGACCGTGGTGGCCGAGGACGTCCCGGCGCCCGCACTGTGCCGGGAGTCCCGCAACGCCGCGCTCGTCGTCCTCGGCTCCCGCCGGCTGAGCCGGGTCGAGGAGGCGCTGAGTACCTACTCGGTGGCCGTCCCGGTCAGCGCCCAGGCGCACTGCCCGGTGGTCGTGGTCCGCGACCCCGAGCACACCACCCAGGACCCGCCGTACGTCGTGCTCGGCGTGGACGGCAGCCCGTCCTCGGAGCCTGCCGTCGACTTCGCCTTCGCGTACGCGGACGAGCGCCGGGCCGCGCTGCGCGTCCTGTGGGTCTGGCAGCGCCCGCCGGTGGGCAACCCGGACGAACCCGCCACCGAGCGGATGCTGCGCCGGATGCTCTTCGAGTCCACCGCGGGTCACCACGAACACCACCCCGACGTGACCGTGACCCACGAACTCGTGCACGGCCACCCGGTCGAGGAGCTCGCCCTGGCCTCCGAACACGCCCTCGCGGTGGTCGTCGGCCGCCGCGGCAACGGCGGCTTCACCGGCATGCGCCTCGGCTCCGTACCCCACGGCCTGCTCCGCCGAGCCCACTGCCCCGTCGTGACGGTGCCATCCGCTCCGCGCTGAACCGGGAACCGAAGCCCACTCACGTGCGGACATGCCCGCCCGGCGGTCCGATCCGGGCCGAACGGCCCACTCCGGTACGGGCGTTCCGGAGCGAGCCTGGACGTGACGAAAGGCGGAGACCATGCACACCGTGATCGTGTACGAGAGCATGTACGGCAACACCCGGGAGGTCGCCGAGGCCATCGCCGAAGGTGTCCGCCGGACCGACCCCGGGGCGGCCGTCGACTGCCTCCCGGTGTCCGAGGCGAACGCGGACACCACCCGGTCCGCGGACCTGCTGGTCGTCGGCGGACCGACCCACATGCACGGCATGTCCTCCGGGCTCAGCCGCCGGATGGCCGCCGCGGCCGAGGGACACAAGGAGGGCCACGAGGCGGCCGCCGCCGAAGCACAAAAGACCGCCGAGGGCCCGGGCCTGCGCGCCTGGTTCCACGACCTTCCGACCACCGGGTCCGGCACCCACGCCGCCGCCTTCGACACCCGGGTCGACATGCCCAGGTCCGGCGGCGCGGCCAACGGCATCGCCCACCGCCTCTCCCACCACCACTACGACGTGGTCGCCGAACCCGAGGGCTTCATCGTGGAGGGCAACGACGGACCGCTGCGCGCCGGCGAACTCGACCGCGCCCGCGCATGGGGCGCCGGCCTGGTCTGAGCACGGGTGACCGGGAGCAGGGCCCGACGCAGGGCCGGGCCCTGGAGCAGCGGTCCGAGCACCAGGTCGCCCCGCCCTCGCCCCGGGCACCGAGGCACGTCCGCTGCGGCGGGGCGAGACTGGTCGGGGGACCGGGAACAGGAGTGAACGGGATGTCTGACGGTGGCGACGGCGGGTACCGCGCCCTCATCGGCGAGTCGGCCGCGCTGGTGCGGCTGGCACACACCGCTCTGCGCGGCGCGACGGCCGTACTGACCGATCCGGCCGACAGCGGGGCTGGGGTCCCGGTTGCGGAGAAGGCCCTCGCGGAACTGCTGACACGGATCGAGGAGGACGCCGCCACGGCTCCCGGCGGACGGGCCGGGGTCGTCCTGGGCGTCCACGTGGGGTGCCAGGTCGAGGCCCTGGCGGACCTGGCGCAGCGGCTGCTGGAGGCCGCCTGGGCGCGCCAGGAGAGGCAACCGTTCGTCGAACGGCTACGGGCTCCGCTGCACGGGATAGCCGACGCGGCGCTGGACTCACTCGAACGGTCCGCCCACGCCCTGGAATCCGGCGCCCCCGAGGACGTCGCGGACGTCCTGGCGAAGCTGCACGAAGTCGGCCAACGGCAGCGACTCCTGTACGAGCTGCTGCTCCATGCCGAGCGGACGGATCCGGTGGACGCCACCGACCTTGTGCTGCTCTCCTGCTGCTACCAGCAGTGCGCCGACCGTGCGGGAGCGATTGCCCGCCACACAGCGCTCTTCTCCCACCCTGGGCCCTGAAACCACGCGCGGGCCGGGGTCCGGGATCTCACGGCAGGCCCGCGACGGCGGTCGCCTCCATGAGCAGCCTGCTGGTGGGCTCGTGCCGCACCGCACCCCGGTCGGTCACCAGCATCGGGCCGAGCACCGGGTCCTCCGTGCCGGGGCCGCCCCGCAGCAGGCGTTCCAGCAGCGCCAGCACGTTGTGGGAGTACGCGCGCGAGGCGGTCCCGGGCACCTGCGCGGCGAGCTCGCCGGCACCGATCACCGTGGTCCCGTCACCGACCAGCGTGGTGGTGTCCGGCAGGACACCCTCGATGTTGCCGCCCTCCGGGCGCGCCGCCAGGTCCACCAGCACCGAGCCGGGCCGGAGCCGGGCCACCGTCTCCGTGTGGAGCAGGACCGGGGGCGTCCGGCCCGGCCGGGCAAGGGTCGTCACCACGAGGTCGTACCGCACCGAGGCCTCGGCCAGGCCCGCCACCCACGCCGCACGGTCCCGGTCGAGGGACTGCCACAGCTCCCGCTCGTCCATCGCCGGGTGAACACCGGACAGGCACAGCAGGTCGGCTCCCAGCGCGGCGGCGGCCGCACGCTCGCGATGGCGCGGTTCGACCGCGCCGACCGGAGCGCCCAGCCGGCGGGCGGTGTCGATCGCCTGCAGACCGGCATGCCCGGCGCCGACCACGAGTACCCGAAGCGGGTCGAAGAGCCCGTCCGTGGTGCCCCAGGGCGGCAGGCAGCGGTCCAGGTGCTCGGCGGCGAGCAGCACGGCCCGGTACCCCGCCACCCTGGCCTGCGAGGCCCCGGCGTCCAGCGGGTACCCGGCCGGCAGGTCGGGCGCCAGGTCGAGGCCGATCGCGGTCACGCCCCGGTCCGCCCACTGCCGGACCAGGAACGGGATCCGCTGCGGCCGCAGCAGAGCGGCCAGTACCTGCCCCGGGCGCAGTTCGTGCACCGGGTCGGTGCTCGGCGGACGGATGCCGAGCAGCACGTCCGCACGGCGCAGCACCTCGCCGCGTCCGGCCAGGACGGCACCCGCAGCCTCGTAGTCGTCGTCGTGGTGACCAGCGCGGAGGCCTGCGCCCGGCTCCGCCAGGACCGTCACACCGAGGCGGCGGACGGCCGGCACCAGATCGGGCACGAAGGCCACCCGGCGCTCGCCCGGTACGGTCTCCCGCAGCACTCCCACCGCCGTGATCGCCATCGCTACGTCCCGCTTCCTCCGGGATCGGCCTTTCAGGCCCAGTATGTTCCGTTTGCCCGCCCGGTTCGCCCGGTCGGATACTCGTGCGCAGGGCCACTCGGGCACGGGGCGCCACGCGGCACGGCGGAGGGAGCCGGTGATGGCAGCCAGGGGCTGGCAGTTCTGGGTGGACCGGGGCGGGACCTTCACCGACGTGGTCGCGCTCGACCCGGACGGCCGGCTGCTCACCCACAAGCTGCTCTCCCACGACCCGGCCCGCTACCAGGACCCGGCCGTGGCCGGTATCCGGGCCCTGCTGCCGCCCGGGGCGACCATCGCTTCCGTACGGATGGGCACCACGGTCGCCACCAATGCCCTGCTGGAACGCACCGGCGAGCGGACCGCGCTGGTCATCACCCGTGGCTTCGCGGACGCCTTGCGGATCGGCTACCAGAACCGGCCGCAGATCTTCGCCCGCGAGATCGTGCTGCCCGAGCCGCTGTACACCCGGGTGGTCGAGGTGGACGAGCGGATCACCGCCGACGGCGAGGTACTACGACCGCCCGACCTCGACCGGCTCGCCGACGACCTGCGCGTCTGCCTGAACGACGGCATCCGCTCAGTCGCCGTGGTCTGCCTGCACAGCTACCTGCACCCCGCCCACGAGCGGGAGATCGGCCGGCTCGCCGAGCGGCTCGGCTTCGACCAGGTGTCCCTGTCCAGCGAGGTGAGCCCGCTGATGAAGCTGGTGCCGCGCGGAGACACCGCCGTGGTGGATGCCTATCTCCATCCCGGGCTGCGCCGCTACGTCCGGCAGGTGGCCGACCGACTCGCCGGTGTCCGGCTGCTGTTCATGCAGTCCAACGGCGGCCTCGCCGAGGCCGGGCACTTCCGCGGCAAGGACGCCATCCTGTCCGGCCCGGCCGGCGGCATCGTCGGCATGGTGCGGATGTCCGCGCTGGCCGGCCACGAGCGGGTGATCGGCTTCGACATGGGCGGTACCTCCACGGACGTCTCGCACTTCGCGGGCGCGTACGAGCGGGTGGTCACCACCCAGGTCGCCGGGGTACGGCTGCGGGCACCGATGCTGGCCATCCACACCGTCGCGGCGGGCGGCGGCTCGGTGCTGCGCTTCGACGGCGGACGCCTGCGCGTCGGTCCGGACTCGGCCGGCGCCGACCCCGGACCGGCCTGCTACCGCAGCGGCGGGCCGCTGACCATCACCGACGCCAACCTGCTGCTCGGCCGCATCCAGGCCGAGCACTTCCCGCAGGTCTTCGGCCCGAAGCGCGACCAAGCGCTCGACTCCCGGCTGACGCGACGCCGATTCGTCGAACTCGCCGAACGGATCGGCGACCTGTCGGCCGAGGAGGCGGCCGAGGGCTTCCTGCGGATCGCGGTGGGCAACATCGCCAACGCGATCAAGCGCATCTCCGTCCAGCGAGGTCACGACGTCACCCGCTACGCCCTGACCACCTTCGGCGGCGCGGGCGGCCAGGTTGCCTGCCCCGTGGCCGAGGCACTGGGAATCCGCACCGTCCTCGTCCCGCCGATGGCCGGGGTGCTGTCCGCCCTCGGTATCGGTCTGGCCGACACCACCGTCCTGCGCGAGCAGGCGGTCGAACGGCCCCTGGCGGAGGAGGAGATGGAAGCGGTACTGGGGCTCGCCGACGAACTGGCGCGCGCCGCCACCGCCGAGCTGCGCGATCAGGACGTCCCGCAGGGACGGATCCGACTGGCCCGCCGGGTCCGGCTGGGCTACCAGGGCACCGACACCACGATCACCGTACCGTTGGGAGAACCGGCCGCCATGCGGGCCGAGTTCGAGGAGCGGCACCGCTCCACCTACTCCTTCCTGATGGACCGCCCACTGGTGATCGAGGCCCTCGCCGTCGAGGGCACCGGCCTCACCGAGCAGCCCGAACTCGGCGCCCTCTCCCCCGCGGCCACTCCGGCCGAGCCCGTCACCGTCGGGATGTACACCGGCGGCGGGTGGCGGCAGGTCCCGCTGCTGGGACGCGAGTCGCTGAGCGCGGACGACACCGTCACCGGACCCGCCGTGATCGCCGAGGCCAACGCCACCACCGTGGTGGACACCGGCTGGAGGGCCACCGTCACCGCCGCCGGACACCTCCTGGTCGAGCAGGTCGGGGCCGCCGCCGAGGAGGCCGTCCCGACCGCCGCCGACCCGGTGCTGCTGGAGGTCTTCAACAACCTCTTCATGGCGATCGCCCAACAGATGGGCGCCCGGCTGGAATCCACCGCCCAGTCGGTCAACATCAAGGAGCGGCTCGACTTCTCCTGCGCGCTCTTCGACCCGGACGGCAACCTCGTCGCCAACGCCCCCCACATCCCCGTCCACCTCGGCTCGATGGGCACCACCGTCAAGGAGGTGCTGCGCCGTCTCGGCCCGAAGCTGCGCCCGGGCGACGCCTACGCCGTCAACGACCCGTACCACGGCGGCACCCACCTGCCCGACATCACCGTGGTCACCCCTGTCTTCGACCCGACCGGCAGCGAGATGCTGTTCTTCGTCGCATCCCGCGGCCACCACGCCGAGATCGGCGGCATCACCCCCGGTTCGATGCCCGCCGGGAGCCGCGAGATCCACCAGGAGGGCGTGCTCTTCGACACCTGGCCGCTGGTGGTGGACGGGCGGCTGCGCGAGGAGGAGACCCTCCGGCTGCTCACCGGCGCGCCGTACCCGTCCCGCGACCCGAACACCAACCTCGCCGACCTGCGCGCCCAGATCGCCGCCAACCGCAAGGGCGTCGACGAGGTCAACGCGATGATCGGGCACTTCGGCCTCGACGTCGTCCAGGCCTACATGCGGCACGTCCAGGACAACGCCGAGCAGGCGGTGCGCCGCGCCGTGGACGGGCTGAGCGACGGCTCGTACCGCTACGAGACCGACTCCGGCGCCGTGATCGCCGTCTCCGTGCGCGTCGACCGCCGGGACCGCAGCGCCACCATCGACTTCACCGGCACCTCGCCCCAGCTCGACGGCAATCTCAACGCCCCCTCCGCCGTCGTCACCGCCGCCGTCCTGTACGTCTTCCGCACCCTCGTCGCCGACGACATCCCGCTCAACGACGGCTGCCTTCGCCCGCTGCGGATCGTCGTGCCACCCGGCTCGATGCTCGCCCCGGAGTATCCGGCCGCCGTCGCCGCCGGGAACGTCGAGACCTCGCAGGCCATCGTCGGCGCGCTCTACGCCGCGCTCGGCGTGCAGGCGGAGGGATCCGGCACGATGAACAACCTGAGTTTCGGCAATGCCGAGCACCAGTACTACGAGACCATCGCCTCCGGTTCCGGCGCCGGCCCGGGCTTCGACGGCGCGGACGCCGTCCAGACCCACATGACCAACTCCCGCCTCACCGACCCGGAGGTCCTGGAATGGCGGCTCCCGGTCCTGGTCGAGGAGTTCGCCGTCCGCCCGGACAGCGGCGGCAACGGGCGCCACCACGGCGGCAACGGCGTCCTGCGGCGGCTGCGCTTCCGCGAACCGATGACGGTCAGCCTGCTCACCAGCCACCGCCGCGTCCCACCGTACGGCCTCGCCGGCGGCCTCCCGGGCACCCTCGGCGCCAACCTCGTCCTGCGCGCCGACGGCACCGTCGAGGAGTTGCCAGGCTGCGGCAGCGCCGAGGTCGCTGCCGGGGACGCCTTGGAGATCCGCACCCCCGGCGGAGGCGGCCACGGCGGCTCCGCCTGACACGGTCCGGCCGGTCGGCCGTCGCCGCCGGCGGCCGACCGGGCCCCGCTGCGGGCGATCGGCGTGTTCAGCAACCGCCACCTGCTCGGCGGCATCGGCTTCTCGCTCGCGTTCGCCGCCGCGATCGGCTACCTCCCGGTGCAGCAGAGGGTGTTCGGCACCAGCGAGCGTTGGAGGAGCGGCTGGACGCCTCCGTGACGGCCCTGATGGACGCGCGGGGCCGGGCCGGGGCGGCCCCGACGTCCTCGCGCACAACCCGTCCGGGGCGGGCCGGGTAGATTCACTCCCCCACCACCGACCGAGGGAGCACCCGTGCCCGACCGGCCCAGCCTGCTGTACGTGACCGACCTGGCCTACCCGGCGCGCGGGCGGCGGTACGGCGACGAGGACGTCTTCCTCACCTCCCGGCTGCGGGAGTGGTTCGACCTGGCCCTGTGCCACCCGCTGGACGCCCGGGCGCTGATGGGGCGCTTCGACGCGGTCGTGGTGCGCAACAGCGGTCCGGTGCTGCACTACCGGGAGGAGTACGCCCGGTTCCGCGACCGGGCCCTGGCCGACGGCGTACGGGTCTACAACCCGCTGACCGGGCGGGGCGACATGGCCGGGAAGGGGTACCTGCTGGACCTGACCGAGGCGGGCCGCCCCGTCATCCCCACCGTCGACCGGCCGCAGGACCTCGGCCGGCTGCCCGCCGCCGACCGCTACGCGGTCAAGCCCAGGGAGGGCGCGGACAGCATAGGCCTGCGCTTCCTCACCCGCGACGAGTTGGACGGGCTCGACGCGTGGGGCGAGGTGCTGGTCCAGCCGCGGATCGACTTCCGCTACGAGGTCTCCTTCTACTTCGTGGACGACGCCTTCCAGTACGCCCTCCACGCGCCGGATCCGGACCGGCGCTGGGTGCTGGAGCCGTACGAGCCGAACGCGGCGGACCTCGCGTTCGCGCGGAGCTTCGTCGACTGGAACACGCTCGCCCACGGGATCCAGCGGGTGGACGCCTGCCGCGCGCCGGACGGGAGCCTGCTCCTGGTCGAGCTGGAGGACCTCAACCCGTACCTGTCCCTCGACCTGGTCGCCGCGGAGGTCCGGGACGGCTTCGTCGAGGCCCTGGCGGATTCACTGCACCGCTTCCTGGGCTGACCGGCCGGGACGGAACGACGGACCGCCGCCCCGGGAGGCGTCTCCCGGGGCGGCGGCGGCGTACGCGCCGTCAGCAGATCCGCGGCAGCTGCTCGCCCATCGGCAGGTCGACCACCCGGGTGCCGCCGAAGCCGGTGCGGGCCACGACCATCCCCGGGTGCTCCTCGACGCACTCGCCGATCACCACCGCCTCCGCACCGAGCGGGTGGGCGCGCATGGCGGCGAGCACGGCGTCCGCCGAACCGCGCGGGACGAAGGCGACGAGCCGGCCCTCGTTGGCGATGTACATCGGGTCCAGGCCCAGCACCGCGCAGGCGTTGGCCACCGGCTCCGGGACGGGGACGGCGGCCTCGCTGAGCACGACGCCCACCCCGGCGGCGGTCGCGATCTCGTTGAGCGCCGCCGCCAGGCCGCCCCGGGTGGGGTCGCGCAGCACGTGCAGGTCGGCGGTGGCCGCGAGCATCGCCTCGACCAGGCCGCCGAGCGCCGCGCTGTCGCTGCGCACGTCGACGCCGAACTCCAGTCCCTCCCGGACGCTCATGATCGCCACTCCGTGCAGCCCGATCGGCCCGCTGACGATCACCACGTCGCCGGGCCGGGCGCGCTGCGGGCGGATGTCGACCCCGGCCGGGACGATCCCGATGCCCGCGGTGTTCAGGTAGACGCCGTCCCCGTGCCCGGCCTCGACCACCTTGGTGTCCCCGGTGGCGATCTCGACCCCGGCGGTGCGGGCGGCGGCGCCGATCGCCCTGGCGACCCGGTCCACCACGGCCATCTCCACCCCCTCCTCCAGGATGAAGCCACAGGACAGGTAGGCGGCCCGGGCCCCGCTCATGGCGAGGTCGTTGACCGTGCCGTTGACGGCGAGGTCGCCGATGCAGCCGCCGGGGAAGAACAGCGGCCGCACCACGTAGGAGTCGGTGGAGAAGGCGAGCCGGGCACCGCCGAGCTCCAGCACGGCGGAGTCGCCGAGCCCGGCGAGCACCGGGCCGCCGAAGGCCGGCGCGAAGAGGTTCTGCACCAGTTCCGCGGACAGCGCCCCGCCGCCGCCGTGGCCCATCACCACCCGGGGGTGGTCGCGCAGCGGCAGCGGGCAGCTCCAGCCGGAGAAGTCGGGCCGCCCGGCGTCCGGTTCGACGGACGGTGCGGCGGACGGTGCGGCGGGCGGTCCGGCAAGCGCTTCGGTGAGCAGTTCGGTGTCAGCCAACGCGGCTCGCCTCCTGGGTCTCCTGAAGGCCCTGGACCCGGACGGACGTCGTTCCCGGCACGCCGAGCCGCCGGTACAGGTAGTACGCCGCGCACGCCCCCTCGCTGGACACCATCGTGGCGCCGAGCGGCGTACGCGGTGTGCAGACGGTGCCGAAGGCCTCGCACTGGTGGGGCTTCAGCAGGCCCTGCAGCACCTCGCCGCTGCGGCACTCGGCGGGTTCGCGGGTGGTGATCCCCGAGACGTCGAAGCGGTGTTCGGCATCGTGGTCCCGGTACCGGGGCGAGAGCCGCCAGCCGCTGCGCGGGATCACCCCGATGCCCCGCCAGGCACGGTCAGCCACCTCGAAGACGTCCTCCAGCATGGCGCGGGCCGCCGGGTTGCCCTCGGGGCGGACGGCCCGCGGGTAGGCGTTGTCTACGCTGTGCTCCCCGCGCTCCAGCTGCCGTACGGTGCGCCGGATGCCTTCCAGGATGTCCAGGGGTTCGAAGCCGGTGACGACGATCGGCACCCCGTGGCGCTCCGCGAGCGCCGGGTACTCGGCGGTGCCCATCACGCTGCAGACGTGCCCGGCGGCGAGGAAGCCCTGGACCCGGCAGTCCGGCGAGTCCATGATCGCCTCGATCGCGGGGGGCACCCGGACGTGGGAGACCAGCATGCTGAAATTGCGCAGCCCCTGCTTCCTGGCCAGGTGGACGGCCATGGCGTTGGGCGGGGCGGTGGTCTCGAAGCCGATGCCGAAGAAGACCACCTCCTTGTCCGGGTTCTCCCGGGCGATCCGCAGGGCGTCGAGCGGCGAGTACACCACCCGGACGTCGCCGCCCTCACTGCGGACCCGGAACAGGTCCCGGTCGGTGCCGGGCACCCGCAGCATGTCCCCGAAGGAACAGAACACCACCCCCGGCCGGGCGGCGATCGCCAGTGCCCGGTCGATCATCTCCAACGGGGTGACGCACACCGGGCAGCCCGGCCCGTGGATCAATTCGACTTCGTCCGGCAGGAGTTGGTCGATGGCGTGCCGGATGATGCTGTGCGTCTGGCCGCCGCAGACCTCCATCAGCGCCCACGGCCGGGTGACCGTCGCCCTGATGTCGGCGAGCAGCCCGGCCGCCAGCTCGGGGTTGCGGAACTCCTCCAGGTACTTCACCGTCCGGCCTCCTCGGTCTCGTCCACCGCTCCGGCCGCACCGGCCGCCGCACCCGCCGCCGCCCCGGCGGCCTCCCACGGGTCGCCGAACTCCTCCTGCAACAGCCCGAGTTCCTCGAAGAGGGCGAGGGTGCGCCGGGCCGACTCCTCGTCCAGTCGCTGCAGCGCGAAGCCCACGTGGACGATCGCGTAGTCCCCCACCGCCAGGTCGGGCAGGTACTCCAGGCAGACGTCCTTGATCACGCCGCCGAAGTCCATCACCGCCATCCTGGTCCCGTCCCGCTCCCCGATCTCCTTCACCCTGCCGGGCACCGCCAGGCACATCCGCACTCACTCCTCCCGGGTGGCCGCCGACCGGGCGGCCACCATCAGCTGGCCCAGCGCCAGCCCTCCGTCGTTGGGCGGCACCCGGCGGTGCCGAAGTACGGTGAAGCCGTCCTCCCCGAGCCCGCTCGCGCAGGCGGAGGAGAGCAGCGCGTTGGCGAAGACCCCGCCGCTGAGGGCCACGGTGGTGGTGCCGTGCCGTTCCCGGACGGCGGCGCAGATCCGCCGGACCAGCTCGGCCACGGCGCCGTGGAAGCGGGCGGCGACCAGCCCCGCGGGCGCGCCCGCGGTGACGTCGGCCACCACCGCGGCCAGCACCGGCCCGGGGTCGGCGATCCAGCCGTCCGCCCGCGCCGACAGGCCGAACGCGTAGCCGCCCGCCCGCTGCGCCGTCCCGCACACGGGACCGTCCTCGCGGCCGAACTCGCAGGCTGCCGCCTCCAGTTCGATCGCCGCCTGGGCCTCGTACCCGGCCCGCTGGCAGATCCCGGCGAGCGAGGAGACCGCGTCGAACAGCCGGCCCATGCTGGAGGTCGGCGCGCAGTTCAGCTCCCGCTCCAACTGGCGTTCCAGCAGCCGTAGTTCCTCACCCTCGCAGGCCAGGACCGGAGGCAGCTGCGGCAGCCGGGGCAGCCCGGCCGCGCGCAGGTGGGCGAGTGCCGTCCGGTAGGGGCGCTCGACGGCCGCATCCCCGCCGGGCAGCGGCACGTACCGGAGGTGGGCGAGGCGGCGGAACCCGTCGTAGTCCGCCAGCAGAACCTCGCCGCCCCAGATCGCGCCGTCCTCGCCGTAGCCGGTGCCGTCGAAGGCCACCCCGAGCACCGGCCGGCCGCCGTCCAGGCCGTGTTCGGCCATCACCGCGGCGATGTGGGCGTGGTGGTGCTGGACCCGGTGCACCGGCCGGCCGGCGGCGGTCCGCTCGGCGTGCCGCAGCGAGCGGTAGCCGGGGTGGCGGTCGGCGGCCAGCAGTTCGGGCCGTACGCCGCTGACCGTGCCGAGCTGCTCGACCGCCCGCTCGAAGGCCCGCAGGGTGGCCAGGTCGTCCATGTCGCCGATGTGGCCGGACAGCCAGGCGTAGCCGTCCCGGGCCAGCGCGAAGGTGTTCTTGAGGTCGCCGCCGACGGCCAGGACGGGGCGGACGGGCACCGGCAGCGGGATCGGGAGCGGCGCGTACCCGCGCGAACGGCGCAGCGGCAGCTGTTCGCCGTCCACCACCCGCACCACGGAGTCCTCGCAGGGGACGTGGAT
Source organism: Kitasatospora sp. NPDC058048 (assembly GCF_042885555.1). Classification (NCBI taxonomy): domain Bacteria; kingdom Bacillati; phylum Actinomycetota; class Actinomycetes; order Kitasatosporales; family Streptomycetaceae; genus Kitasatospora; species Kitasatospora sp. NPDC058048. The sequence continues at coordinate 174,757 of NZ_JBHVRT010000001.1, forward strand.
CGGCCGGTCGTGGGTGAGCCAGCCGTCGACCAGCGGGGCGAGCCGCTCCAGCGCCTCCCGGTCCTCGGTGACGATCGGCTCGCCGGAGAGGTTGGCGCTGGTCATCACCAGCAGGTCCGGCCCGGGGGCGGCGAGCAGCAGGTGGTGCAGCGGCGTGTACGGGAGCATCACCCCGAGGTCGGGGCTGCCCGGGGCGACCGCCTCGGGCACCGGCAGGCCCGTGCGGCGGAGCAGGACGATCGGCCTCACGGGCCCGGTGAGCAGTTCCCGCTCGACCGGGTCGACGGGCAGCAGGCGTTCGACGGTGGCGAGGTCGCGGGCCATCACGGCGAAGGGCTTGTCGCCGCGCCGCTTGCGCCGGCGCAGCAGGGCGACGGCCGCGGTGTCGCGCGCGTCGCAGGCGAGGTGGTAGCCGCCGATGCCCTTGACGGCGAGGACCGCGCCCTCGGCGAGCAGCCGCCGGGCCTCCGTGAGGGCCTGTTCCCCGACGAGTTCGGGGCGTCCGGGCACGGTCAGCGCGAGTGCGGGCCCGCAGGCGTGGCAGGCGACGGGCTGGGCGTGGAAGCGGCGGTCGGCCGGGTCGGTGTACTCCCGGGCGCAGTCCGGGCACATCGGGAAGCCGGCCATGGTGGTGTTGGCCCGGTCGTACGGGAGGCCGGTGACGATGGTGTGCCGGGGGCCGCAGTTGGTGCAGCTGATGAAGGGGTGCCGGTGGCGGCGGTCGGCCGGGTCGGCGAGTTCGGCCAGGCAGTCGGCGCAGACGGCGGTGTCGGGCGGGATCAGGGTGGTGCGGGGGCCGTCGGGGCTGGACGGGACGATGCGGAAGCCGGTGGCGCCGGTGGTGGCGAGCGGCGCGTGTTCCACCGAGTGCACCTGGGCGAGCGGCGGCGCGTCGCCGGCCACGCGCCGGCAGAAGGCGTCCAGGGCGTCCGGACTGCCCTCGACCTCGGCCAGGACGCCCTCGCCGGTGTTGGTGACGGTGCCGGCCAGGCCGAGTTCACCGGCCAGCGTGTGGACGAACGGGCGGAAGCCGACCCCCTGCACCAGGCCGCGGACGGCGACCCGCCGCCGCTCGCGGTCGAGCCCGGGGTGACCGGCCGTCACGCGCGCTCCCCCACGGCGGAGCGGCCGTGGTGGTGCCCGTGCCCGTGTCCCTGATCGTGGTCGTGCCCCTGGCCGTGGTCGTGGTCGTGCCTGTCCCCGCGGTCGTGTCCGTCCCCGTGCCCGTCCCTGTGCTCATCCGCGTCGTCGTGCGCGTGCCCGTGGTCGTGCGGCGCCGCCGACATCACCGGCCAGTGCGGCTCGGCCCCCTCCAGCACGGCCAGCGCCCGGTCCAGCAGCGCCCCGACGCCCTCGCCCGTCCGGGCGGAGGTGTTCAGCACCGTCACCCCGGGGTTGACCCGCTGGACGTTGGCCAGGAACGCCGCCTCGTCGAACTCGGCCGCCGCGGCGAGGTCCGTCTTGGTCACCAGCACCAGGTTGGCCAGCCCGAAGGCCGTCGGGTACTTGAGCGGCTTGTCCTCACCCTCGGTCACCGAGGCCAGCACCACCCTCAGCGTCTCGCCGAGGTCGTAGGAGGCCGGGCAGACCAGGTTGCCGACGTTCTCCACGAACAGCAGCCGGCACTCGGCCGGCAGCCAGCCGTCCAGGTGCCCGGCGAGCATCCGCGCCTCCAGGTGGCAGAGCCCGTCGGTGAGCACCTGCTTCACCGGGGCACCCGAGCGGGCCAGCCGGCGGGCGTCGTTCTCGGTGGCGAGGTCGGCGGTCAGCGCGGCGACCTCCACCCTGCGCCGCCGGGCCAGCCCCAGCTCGGCCTCCAGCAGCGCGGTCTTTCCACTGCCGGGGCTGGACAGCAGGTTCACCGCGACCGTCCCGCGCGCCTCCAGCGCCTCCCGCAGCCGGCGGGCGCTGTCGTCGTTGCGGGCGAGGACCGCCTGACGGAGGTCGACCGTGCGGCACATCGGCATCAGCCTTTCTGTTCGGCCCGGACGTCCCGGACCTCGGCCCGGACGTCCCGGACCTCGGCCCGGACGTCCCGGGTTTCAGCCCGGACGTCCCGGGTTTCAGCCCGGACGTCCCGGGTTTCAGCCCGGACGTCCCGGGTTTCAGCCCGGACGTCCCGGGTTTCGGCCCATTGGACGTCGAGGATCTGCAGCTCACGGCCGGACAGCAGCTCGACGCCGCCACCGCCGGAGCAGCTCGGGCAGCCGAGGTCCGGCGGCATGCCGACCGCCCACTCGACCGCGCAGGGGGTGCAGCGGGCCCGGGCCGCGACGGATTCGGTGTCCAGCACGGCGCCCGCCACCAGCGTTCCGGTGCAGGCGAGTTCGAAGCAGAAGTCCAGGGCCTCGGGCACCACGCCGGCCAGCTCCCCGACCCGCAGGCGCACCCGCGCCACCCCGGGTGCCCCGTGTTCGCGCGCAGCCGTGTCCACCTGCTCGACGACGGCTTCGGCGATCGACATCTCGTGCATGGGTCCCTTCCCGGAGCGGGCGGCAACGCGCCCCATTACAGGGCGCGGTGGCGGCGTCGGCCCGCAGCCGCGCCGCCACCGCACGCGGGGCTGCGCCGTTCGCAGCAATCCGCGCCCTGCCTCGGGTCGCATCCGGTCACATCGGCTCACATCCGGGAGATGTGCAGGTACCGCTTGATGTCCGGCAGGCTCAGCCAGACCAGTGCGCCGATGCCCGCCAGCAGGGCGACGCAGAACAGTTTCCTCAGCATGGTGTTCTCTCCTTCTCCGGCTGCGCGGCCTCGTCCACGACCCGCAGGACCAATCGGACCGCCTCCTCCACGGCGGCGGCGACGGGCTCGCTCAGCCCGATGCCCTCCTCCAGCGAGGCCGGCTCGCAGCCGACCACCAGCACCCGTTCCGGCGGCTCGCCACCGGTGCCGGCGGCGAGCGTGGCCAGCAGTGCCAGTACGGCGTCCGGCCCCATCCGGTGCCCGTCCAGGACGGGCACCTCCAGCGGCTCTCCGGTGTCCGCCTCGATCAGGTAGACGGTGCCGGGCGCCCCGCCCCGGCAGGTGGCGTCCACCAGGACGGCGGTGCGGTAGCCGTCGAGCAGTCGGTAGGCGAGGTCCACGCCGCGCACGCCGACGTCGGCCAGCTCGACGCCGGCCGGCAGCGGGTGGGCGGACAGCCGCCGGACGGTCTCGACGCCGAAGCCGTCGTCGCCGAGGAAGATGTTGCCCACCCCGGCGACCAGCACCGTCGGGCCCGTCGTCACGATCCCTCCAGCGGTGTGACCTCGTCGGGCTGGAAGTAGCGGAACCGTCCCTGGGCCCGCCACAGGTCGGCGCCCGGGTCGTCCTCCACGGTGACGGCCAGGTGCACCGAGCCGTCGAGGTCGTGCAGCACGGCCTCCACGACGCCGGTCCGCCCGTCCAGGAAGAGGTCCTGGGCGTCGGTGCGCCGCCGGCCGGGCCGCAGCAGGACCCGGCTGCCGGCGCCGACCTCGTGGCCGTCGACCAGCACCCGGTCCCGCTCGGGGTCGACCGCCGGGTCATTGCCCGGGTCCCACCAGGGCTGTTCGCCGCCGTCGACGGCGCCGCCGCCGGTGACCTCGCGCAGCCCGCGGATCGCCCCGTGCAGCCGCTCCAGCACCTCGGGGGGCATGGACTCGGCCAGGTCGATCACCGCGCCGGCCCGCTCGTCGGTGCCGCGGGCCTCCCGCTTCTCCTCCTCGGTCAGGGCGGCCGTCCGCAGCGCCAGGATCTCGTCGATCTCGGTGGCGTCGTACAGCGTGCCGAGGCTCTCCGGGGCGATCCGCGGGTGGTCCTCCAGGATGATCGGCGAGGACAGCACCACCGAGCGGTCGCCGTCCGGCCCCGCCAGCACCGGCCAGGTGCGCTCGTTGCGGCACCGCTCGACGGCCGGGCGGGCCCACTCGGGCGGGTCGGTGACGGACAGGAAGCGTCCGTGCTCCAGCCCGAGCAGCAGGTGGGCGGAGACCAGCGAGTGCGGCAGGGCCTGGTCGCGGGTGGCCCCCTGCGGCGGCCTCCAGGGGGAGGTGTTCTCCACCTCCACGGTCAGCCGCTGCGCCCGGTAGGGGCCGGGCAGTTCCTCGGCCCGCAGCCAGACCAGGCCGTCGACCTGTTCGCGCCGTCGCACCACCCGGCCGACGACGGCGCCGTCCTCGTGCACCAGAGCGGTTTCGCCGACGCCCGGCAGCCGGAACGGCCGCTGCACCCCTTCGCCGTCCACCTCCTCGACCGGGACCAGGAGTTCGATCCTTTCCTCGGCGCCCTCGTCCCACTCGACGAGGTCCCGGTCGGCCAGCTCCAGGCGCTCCACCGACTCGAAGCCGGCGGCGGTGGCCCGTTCGACGGTGCGCCGCTGGACCCGCAGGAAGCGCAGTTCGACCGCCAGCAGGTCCCCGCCGCGCGCCTCCATCAGGCACTCGGTGCGCTGGTGGGAGTGCTCGCCGCCGACCGCGGTGTACTCGGGCGGCACCAGGACGCCGAACTGCCAGCGCAGCCGGTTCTTGGCCGCCGAGGCGCGGTACGGGTAGAGCACGTAGCCCTCCAGCAGCACCGCGTCGGCGACCTGCCGGGCGGCCGCGAAGCCGCGCTCGATCCGCTCCGGGAAGTCGCTCACCGGACCGTCCCCCCGATCGCGGCCGCCGCGAGCAGCTCGCGCACCGTCGCCTCCCAGGAGGGCAGGGCCCGCCGGGAGCGGTAGGCCAGCAGCTCGTCCATGACGTCCTCCGGCAGCCGCAGCCAGCCGCTGCCGGGGAAGTGCCGGTCGATCGCCTCCCGCCAGACCCGCACCGGCATCCGCACCCGGGCCTCCCGGTCCCAGGGCACCGGGCTGACCTGGAAGCCGCCGGGGCCGGAGAAGGCGGTGCCGGAGAAGAGCAGCAGCAGCGGCACCTCGCCGCCGTCCAGCGCCCGGAAGTAGCGGGCCGAGGCGACCTCCTGGTCGTAGGTGCAGGGCACCGAGAGGTCGATCTCCGTGCCGCCGGTGAAGCCGGGCACCAGCAGCGGCACGGTGGCGAACTGGACCGGGTTGAGCGTGGTGGCCCAGCGCTGCCGCTCGCCGAACAGGTCGGTCAGCCGCCCGCCCTCGGCGTCGCCGTACGGCCGGCGGCCCGGTTCGATCCGCAGCTGGCACTGGAGGGCGAGGGCGTGCACCCGGGTGTCGGCCGGGGCCGTGATGCGCAGCCGGAACACCAGGGTCGGCCCGGCCGTGTACGGGTCGGACCGCACGCCGGTACAGGCGAAGGCGAGGGCCGTCACGCCGTCACCTCCGCGGGCAGCGGGCGGGCCCGGTCGGCCAGCCGCGCGAAGAACGCGTCGAGTTCGGCCCGTGCCTCGGCGCCGCCGTCGAAGCCGTGCCAGCACCGCCGCAACCGGCCGACCAGCTCGTAGCAGACGTCGATCGGCACCAGGAAGCACGTCACGCGTTCCTCGGTGCGGCGCAGCAGCAGCGCCTCCACGTCCGGTTCCAGGGCGTCGGCCAGCCGGCTGCCACCGAGGGCGCGCTGCCAGGTCGCCTCGTCCAGCTCGCTCTCGGTGGCGCCGGCCGGGCCGGGGTAGAAGGCGAGCAGCTGGTCCATCACCGTGTTGCGGAACAGGAAGGCGGTGCCGACCGGGATGCCCAGCACCGACCAGGCCTGCTGGTCCAACTCGCGTGCCGGGTCGGCGAGGTAGCGGTCCGGCACGGTGCGGTAGCGGCCGCCGGCCGCGCCCGGCTGCTGGAACAGCAGGCTGCAGGCGGTGCAGGCGCAGGCCAGGGCGCGCTCCTCGACGTCCACCAGGTGGCGGTGGCCGGCGGGCAGGTCCCGGCCGCAGAACGCGCACTGCTCGGGGCGCGGCGGGGCCGGTTCGCGCAGCCGGTGCAGCAGGGCGGTCCCGTCGCGGGAGATCCGGCGGGTGTTCATCGGGCCTCCGCGGGCTGCGGCGGGCGGGTGCCGATCTGGAGCAGTTGCGGGGCGCGTTCCAGTTCCACGGCGGTCACCTCGGGCGCGTGGCAGGCGAGCACGGCCTCCACCTCCTGTTCGCCGCAGCCGCAGCCGGTGGCCGTGCGGCGCAGCCGCAGGACGCCGGTGGCCGGGTCGAAGCCGGCCACCTCGACCCGCTCGGACAGGGCGGCCAGCGCCCGGTCGATCCGGGCGGGGAGGTCCTCGGGGTGCAGGTCGTGCAGGAGCAGCAGCCCGGCGACGGCCGGGTCGTCCAGCATCCGCTCCAGTGCGGGCGGGGGCAGCGCCGGGACCATCCTGGCCAGGCCCTGGCCGTAGAACTCCATGAGTTCCCGGACCAGTTGCTCGCCCGCCTGCTCGGCTCCGCTGCCGGCCAGGGCGTCCAGGGCCTCGTGGATCCGCTGCCCGGTCCGCTCGGCCGTCATGCGGTGAGCCCGCTCAGGCCGGTGGGGACGTGCATGGTCTGCACGGTGCGCCCGCCGCCGACGTACATGTGCACGCCGCAGGGCAGACAGGGGTCGAAGCTGCGTACCGCGCGCATGATGTCGATGCCCTTGAAGGTGTCCGGGGGGTTCTCCTCGAAGATCGGGGTGTTCTGCACCGCGTCCTCGTACGGGCCGGGCGTGCCGTAGCTGTCCCGGACGCTGGCGTTCCACGGGGTGGGCGGGTACGGGTGGTAGTTGGCGATCTTGCCGTCGCGGATCACCATGTGGTGCGAGAGCACGCCGCGCACGGCCTCGGTGAAGCCGCAGCCGATCGACTCGTCCGGCACCTCGAAGCGCTCCCAGGTCTGGCTGCGCCCGGCGCGGACCTCGTCGAGCGCCTTCTCGGCGAAGTGCAGGGCGGCGGCGGCCGCGTACGCCTGGAAGTAGGTGCGGGCGCGGTTGCGCTCGATGGCGTTGCTCCACTGCGGGATCTTCCACTCGAAGGTGACCTCGGGCTTGGTCATCGAGCGGGGCAGGTTGATCTGCACGCTGTGGCCGGTGGCCTTGATGTAGCCGATGTCGACCAGCCCGGACAGGGCGGTGGACCACAGGCGTGCGATCGGGCCGCCGCCGGTGTCGAGGGCGAGGTGGTCCTTGCCGTCGAACCAGCGCGGGGACATCACCCAGCTGTACTTGTCGTCGAAGTTCCGCTTCTGCGGGGCGGGGATGGTGTGCTGGTTCCACGGGTGGCGGGGGTCGACGGGGTTGCCCAGCGGGTCGTGGGTGACGAACAGGTCCTTGCCCTGCCAGTCCTCGTAGTAGGAGCTGCCGAGCAGGATGCGGATGCCCAGGTTGATCTGCGTCAGGTCGTTGGTGACGAGCTTGCCGTCCACCACGACGCCGGGGGTGACGAACATCCGCCGGCCCCAGTCCGTCATGTTGCGGTAGGTGAAGTCGCAGTGGTCCGGGTCGTTGAGGCTGCCCCAGCAGCCGAGCAGGACCCGGCGCCGGCCGACCTCCTCGTAGCCGGGCAGGGCCTGGTAGAAGAAGTCGAAGAGGTCGTCGTGCAGCGGCACGACCTTCTTCATGAACTCGACGTAGCGCATCAGCCGGGTCAGGTAGTCGGTGAACAGCTGCACCGTGGCGACGGTGCCGACGCCGCCCGGGTAGAGCGTGGAGGGGTGCACGTGGCGGCCCTCCATCAGGCAGAACATCTCCCGGGTGTAGCGGCTGACCTGGAGCGCCTCGCGGTAGAAGTCGCCCTCGATGGGGTTGAGCGAGCGCATGATGTCGGCGATCGTCCGGTAGCCGTGGTCGCCGGCGTGCGGGGCCTCGGTGCGCTCGGCCTGCTCCAGGACGCCGGGGTTGGTCTCGCGGACCATCTTCTCGCAGTAGTCGACCCCGACCAGGTTCTCCTGGAAGATGTTGTGGTCGAACATGTACTCGGCGGCCTCACCGAGGTTGATGATCCACTCGCCCAGGTGCGGGGGCTTCACCCCGTACGCCATGTTCTGCGTGTAGACGGAGCAGGTGGCGTGGTTGTCGCCGCAGATCCCGCAGATCCGGCTGGTGATGAAGTGGGCGTCGCGCGGGTCCTTGCCGCGCATGAAGACGCTGTAGCCGCGGAAGACCGAGGAGGTGCTGTAGCACTCCGCGACCCGCTTCTGCTTGAAGTCGATCTTCGTGTGGATGCCCAGGCTGCCCACGATGCGGGTGATCGGGTCCCAGGACATCTCGGTCAGGCCGCTGCCGTCGCCGGCCGCCCTGGTGGTCGGTGTTGCCATCGTTGCTGTCGTGTCCTTGTCTCTGGGAGCGGGCCCCGGCGAGCGGGCGGGGGGTCGTCGAGCGGGCGTGGGCCGCCGGCGGCCGCACACCGGTCGGTGTGCGGCCCTGCGGCGGTCACCAGGGCGGGCGGTAGCCCGTGGTCAGGTGGCGGCCGGAGTGACGCCACTTCGGTTCCTTGTCCAGGGTGTTCAGCGTGACCGCGCGCAGCCGGCGGATCAGCGCGCCGTACGCGCTGCTGGCGTTGGAGGAGACCCGTGAGCCGGGGGGCGGGTCCATGAAGGGCATGAACTTGTCCGGGAAGCCCGGCATGGTGCAGGCGATGCAGATGCCGCCCACGTTCGGGCAGCCGCCGATGCCGTTGGTCCAGCCGCGCTTGGCGACGTTGCACTTCACGACCGGGCCCCAGCAGCCGAGCCGCACCAGGCACTCGGGCGTGCCGTAGTCGGTGGCGAACTGCCCCTGCTCGTAGTAGCCGCCGCGGTCGCAGCCCTCGTGCACGGTGGCGCCGAACAGCCAGGCGGGACGCAGCTTGTCGTCCAGCGGGATCATCGGCGCGGAGCCGGCCAGCTGGTACAGCAGGTAGGTGAGCGTCTCGGCGAAGTTGTCGGGCTGGATCGGGCAGCCCGGCACGCAGACGATGGGCAGTCCGGCCTTGGACTTCCAGTCCCAGCCGAGGTAGTCCGGCACGCCCATGGCGCCGGTCGGGTTGCCGGCCATCGCGTGGATGCCGCCGTACGTGGCGCAGGTGCCGATCGCCACCACGGCGGTCGCCTTCGGGGCGAGCCGGTCCAGCCACTCGCTGGTGGTGATGGGCTGACCGGTGGCGGGGTCGTCGCCGAAGCCGCACCAGTAGCCCTCCTTCTTGATCTTCTCGTTGGGGATGGACCCCTCGACGACCAGCACGAACGGCTCGATCTCGCCGCGGTCGGCCTTGAAGAACCACTCGACGAAGTTGTCCGCGCCCTGGACCGGGCCGCACTCGAAGTCGATCAGCGGCCAGTGCACCGCGACCTTGGGCAGGCCGGGCAGTGCGCCGGTGACGATCTCCTCGATGCTGGGCTGCATCGCGGCGGTCAGCGAGACGGAGTCGCCGTCGCAGCTGAGGCCCGCGTTGATCCAGAGAATGTGCACCACGTCGGTGTCGGTGGTTGCAGCTGTTGCAGTCGTTGCAGCTGTTGCAGCACCCATGAGGATGCCTCCTCGGGGATGGGAGCCTGAGGGAATGGCTCGAAGCCAGTCATAGCAACGGTCCGGGCTAGGCGCCGGTCCGCGCGGCGCGCGCCGGGGCCCGGGGAGGCAAGCCGGGCGGGGCCGTTCGGGTCACGGTCGCGCGGCGGGCCCCGTCGGCACCGGGCGCTTGTGGACGAACGCGGAACGCAGCGCGTGATACGGCGATTCGGGTGTGAAGAACTGCCGGTGCATCACCGCGAGCTCCTCCTCCCGGTAGGCGTCGAGCGGTTTCGTCCGCTCGTCGGCCTCGCGCGCGGCCTTCTTCGCCGCGATCCGCTGGTGGGCGGTGGGCGAGGCGGCGAGCAGCCCGGCCAGCCGGGCCGTGGACGGCCCGAACTCCTCCGGCCCGCAGGCGAGCACCCGGTCGACCAGGCCGATCCGCTCGGCGGTGGCCGCGGAGACGGGCAGCGCCTGGCGGGTCAGCCGTTCGGCCGCCGCCGCGCCGAGGCGGCGCGGGAGGCTGTACGTCCAGTACTCCGACCCGTACAGCCCCATCAGCCGGTAGTGCGGGTTGAGGACGGAGCCGGCGCGGCACCACACCTCGTCCGCCGCCAGCGCCAGCATCACCCCGCCGGCCGCCGCGTTGCCCCCGACGGCGGCGACCACCAGCCGGTCGGTGGTGGTGAGCACCGCGTCGACCAGTTCGTCCATCGCGGTGATGTTGTCCCAGGACTCGACGGCCGGGTCCGCCGCGGCCTCGATCACGTTGAGGTGGATGCCGTTGGAGAAGAAGTCGCGGCCGCCGCCGAGCACCAGCACCGAGGTCGGGCGGGCGACGGCGAAGCGGTAGGCCGCCAGCAGGCGGCGGCAGTGGCCGGTGGACATCGCGCCGCCCGGGAAGGAGAAGCGCAGGAAGCCCACCGGGCCGTCCTCCTGGTAGCGGACGTCCGACCAGACGGGGCCGTCCTGCTCGCCCGGCATCAGGGGCGCCGCCAGCTCCGGCAGGGCGGGGAGCAGGCCGCCGAGCGCCGTCACGGCGGGGAGCTTGACGCCCGCGGGGCCGCCGGGGGTGCGGCGGCGCAGTTCGGGGATCCACACGGCACCGTCCGTGGTGGCCCGGCACAGGGCCCCGGCCCGGGTGGCGAGCAGGTCGCCGGGGCAGCCGCGCAGCACCGGTTCGCGGTGCCCGCCGTGCAGGTACCAGGTGCCACCGCACAGTTCGTCGAGCACCCCGGGCCGGGAGTCCGCGGCGCGGAGCCTGCGCAGCACCGCCTCGGTGCTGTCGGCCGCCCAGTCGATCCGACGCTCCTCCTGGCGCAGGACGGGCCGGGTGCGCACGGCGCCGCTCCAGCCCGGGCCGGACTGCGGCTGCGGCGCGTACGTGCCCGAGGCGACGCGCTCCACGGCGAGCAGCGCGGCCTCCACAGCCGCGTCGGCGACCTCGTTGCGGTAGAGGTCGCTCTTGCCGTACTCCGGCAGCCGGCAGGGCGCCGAGGCCCAGACCGGCCCGGCGTCCAGCTCCGCCTCGGCCTGGAGCACGGTGACGGCCCATTCGGTGCGGCCGTCCTGGATCGCCCGGTCGAGGGAGGAGGGGCCGCGGTCGCCCGGCGGGCCGGGGTGGACGATCAGGCAGGTGAGCTGCGACCAGAGCTCCTGCGGGATCGCGGTGCGCAGTATCGGGGCGAGCACCAGGTCGGGCTTGAGCCGGCGCGCCGCGTCGATCAACTCCTCCTCGTCACCGGCCAGTTGGAGGTCCACAGTGTGGAGTCGGTCGCGCAGTTCGGCGTGCAGCCGCTGGCTGAGGCTGTTGAACGCGCTGGCGAGGAGAAGAATCCGCATGTCCGCCTCCGACGGGGGGTGCTCCGGGAACCCGGTGATCATCGCTTCCGCCCTCGCGGCCCCCTGCCGCGTCCGGCATGTCGCGCCGCGCGTTCACCCGAGCGGCCGGGGCCGGGCGACGGCGCCGAGCGGGTAGCATGTAAGCTATGAATTCCGAGAGTGACCCTTACGAGCTTCGCCCCGGCGTGCCCGGCGTCGAGGTCTTCCGCCGTCTGCGCACCGACGCCGGCCTCTCCGACAAGGCCCCGGAGGCGGTCGCGCTCGCCCTCCCCAACACCTGGTACGGCGTGGTCCTCCACCACGAGGGCGAGCCCGTCGGCATGGGGCGGATCATCGGCGACGGCGGCACCGCGTTCCAGATCACCGACATCTGCGTCCACCCCGCGCACCAGGGCCACGGCCTCGGCAAGCGGATCATGGCGGCCCTCACCGAGGAACTGGAGCGCCGGGCCCCCGCCACCGCGTACGTCTCACTGATCGCGGACGGGCCCGCGCGCTTCCTCTACGAGAAGTTCGGCTTCGCGGACACCGCCACCCACGACTCGATCGGCATGTACCGGCTGATGGGCGGCCGCTGACGGCCCCCCGGTCCGCGCTGTCGGCGGTCCGGTGTGTACTGGCACCCGATCACTGTCCCCGTGCGACCCCGGAGGTGCCACGATGGCCCGTCTCCACGTCCGTTCCGGCCTCGACCCCGACGAGCCGGACACCCCGGCCGCCGTACTGGTCGCCGACCCCGACGGAACCCCCGGGGAGCGGGCGCTGGCCCGGCTCGGCACGAACTGCTACGAGGGCGACGGGGTCCTCTACCTGGTGCAGACCGACGGCTGGGCCGAGCACGCGTACGACGGCGACCGGCTGACGGTCGCCGTCGCCGCCCACCCTGCCGTGCTGGAACGGACGGAGAGCGACCCGGCGGACTTCCCGGCCCGCTCCGCCGCCGACCCCTCGGCCGTCATCGTGCTGAGCGTCGAGGCCGTCGTCGATCCGGCCACGGCCGGACGGCTCGCCGAAGGAGCCGCCGTCCTCGTCGCGGCCCCGGACACGCCGCTCGACGAACTCCTCGGCTCCGGCGACGACTGGCCGATGCTCCTCGCGCCGCCGCCCGAGCGGCCGTAGTCGCGCGGCCGGAGGCGGTGGGTCCGGTTCGACGGCCCGAGCCCGGCGGCCGACGGGGCGTGCCCCCGGTCGGCCGCCGGGCGGGGGGGTCACAGCGGCAGGACCTGCCAGTCGCCGAAGGCGGTGGCCGTCGTGCCGGTGCGGAAGCGGACGCGGCCGTCCGTGCCGATGGCGAACACGTGGAGCACCCCGCCGCCGTCGACGATCGCGGCCGGGAAGTCGAGGACGGTGCCGCCGAGGTCCTGCCAGCTGTCGTAGCCGGAGTTCGGGGCGGTCTGCGCGGTGGTGCTCACCCCACCGCCGCCGTTGCGCTCGAACAGCACGACCCGTCCGCCGAGGGTGGCCGCGGCCGGCTCGCCCACTCCCCCGTGTCCGCCGAGGGGGGCCGGTGTCCGGCTCCACGAACCGCCGCCGGGTTGGGTCTGGTAGCTGACCAGCATCGCGCCGGTGCCCGCCTCCCGGTAGGCGAGTTCGATGCGGCCGTCCTGGTCGAGCGCGGCCCTGGGCGGGCTCGCCGGCCGGGCGTCCGGGATCGGAGACGGGCCGTTGACGACGCCGTTCGGGGCGCTCTGCCACCAGCCGAGGATGCCGGTGCGGGTGGCGGCGAACACCTCGATCCTCCCGGCGCCGTTGCGGATCGCGGCGACCGGGTCCTGGAGGTCGGTGCCGCCCAGGTCCGTCCAGTCGCGCGTCCACACGCCGCCCGGGCTGGTCTGCCAGATGGTGCTGAGGCCGCCGCCGCCGTTCTTGACGAAGATCTCCAGCCGCCCGTCCTGGGAGTTGGCGACCACGGGCACGCCGACCTGGGACTCGTTGCCGTACCCGGTGTTGGGGTTGCCGTGGTCGGCCCAGGAGTTCCACCACCAGCCGTTGGGCGTGCCCTGCGGCAGGGAGACGATGTGGTGGTCGGTGAGGCGGCGGGCGAAGACCTCCAGCCGGCCGTCGGCGTTGGTGCCGACCGCGATGCCCGGCCCCAGCCGCCCGCCCGGGTCGGCCATCCGCACCGGACCGCCCCAGCTGCCGTCCGCCTGGCGCCAGTAGGTGTAGAGGGCGCCGGCCCGGACGAGGAAGACCTGCGGCCGGCCGTCCTGGTTCAGTCCGGCCCAGGAGGTGCCCCGCGACCAGCGGTAGTACATCCGGGAGAACCAGTCGCTCGAGTAGTTCGGCGAGTGGTCGTGGCTCGCGTACTCGGAGACGAACACGCCCTTGGCGCCGGTCGTCGCCGGGTCGAGGTTCACCGGGGAGTCGCTGATGTTGTAGTCCCGGTAGTTCACCTGGATCAGCGCGCCGCCGTACAGCCGGGCCGCCTCGCCGGCGAACTTCGCGGCGGTGACGTGGTCCGCGTGGTCGCCCGAGTAGCGGCTGTCCGGCAGTTCGTCCTGGGCCCGGAGCACGGTCGGCCGGTACGTCACCATCACCTGCCGCAGGACCTCGACGACGTCCGCGGCCGTGTAGGTCGACGGCCCGGACAGCTTGCTGCCGACCGGGACGACGGTGGTGTCGGTGCCGCCGGCCAGGACGCCGGCGAGCCCGCCGTCGTGCAGGTTGAGGAAGATCAGGTGCACCGGCCGGTCCTTGAGGACGTACCGTTCGACCTGCTTGCCCGCGACCGTCCAGGCCTCGGCCGTCCAGTGCCCGACCTCGTCGGTCCCCGGGTCGCCGTCGCCGACCCCGGCCATCCGGGAGTAGGCGTTGACGGCGCCCATCTGCCGGTTCCAGGTGCGCGGCGGATCGCCCGCCGGGTCCCAGCAGGCCGTGGCGCACGGGTCGCCGGTGATGTTCCCCGCGGTGACGAACACCGTGACGGACGGCGTGCCGTTGGCGAGCGCGTTGGACAGGTCCGGGTTCATGAACAGGATGTCGTCGTCCTCGTGCGCGACGACCTGCAGGAACAGTGCTCCGTCGCCGGCGGCCGCCGGCATGCCCGCGGCCGTACCCGTGCCCTCGGCCGCGACCGCGCGGGTCGCGCTCCCCCTGGCCAGGACGGGTGCGGCGAGGGCGGCGAGCGCGACGGAGGTGAGAAGTTGCCGTCGTCCGATTGCCATGCGATTCCCCCCACTTCGAGATCGGCGTGTGATCACGCCACGAGGAGGCTAACCCACGACCGGACGGACGGTGCCATCAGCCGCATTCCGCGCATTTGCCCCAGGGGCAAGGTGATTGACGGATCGTCAGGCCGACTCGGAGGGCGGGTCGCCGAGCAGGTCGGCGACCAGGTGGCGGGCGTAGTCGGGGCCGAGGCCGGCGGGGCGGAAGAGGATCCGGTACATCAGGGGGGCGACGAGGCGGTCCATGGCGGCCTCGACCCCGGGGGCCTCCTCGCCGCGCGCACGGCCGCGGGCGAGGACCAGGGCGAGCTGGTCGGCGGCGTAGGCCGAGCACTGGCCGGCGTTGCCGCCGTCCGGGTCGCCGAGCAGGGCGTCGCGGACGTAGGCGCGACCGGAGGCGGAGGCCATCTCGTCGAGGAACTGCTCGGCCCAGGCGGTGAGGTCGGCGCGCAGGCCGCCGCGGTCCGCCGGCTCGGTGTCGGGGCGCAGCCGCTCCACCGCGACGTCGGACAGCAGCTCGGCCAGGTCGCCCCAGCGGCGGTACACCGTGGACGGGGTGACACCGGCCCGCTGGGCGACCATCGGCACGGTGAGCGCCTCGCGGCCCACCTCCGCGAGCAGCTCGCGCACCGCGGTGTGCACCGCCTCCTGGACCCGGGCGCTGCGCCCGCCCGGGCGGACCATCTGCCGAGGACTCATACCTCCATCCTAAAGCGCGGCCTTTGCGTTAAGGCGGGGGCGGGCGCGACCCCGGGACTCCGGACCGCTTCGGGGGCCGGCCCGCCTCAGACCACCGGCGCGAGCGCCCGCGCGGGCTGCGTCCGCTCGAAGGCGTGGCCGACCCGCAGCAGCATCCGCTCGCCGAGCGGCCGCCCGAGCAGCTGCAGGCCGATCGGCAGGCCCGCCGCGTCGTGGCCGGCCGGGACGGACAGCGCGGGCACGCCGGTGACGTTGGCCGGGGCGGAGAGCCGGACGTAGGCGTCCGAGACGCTCTCGGTGGCGCCGTCCGGCCAGCCGACCGTCTCCTGGCCGACCCGCACCGCCGTCGTCGGCACGGTCGGGGCGGCGATCACGTCGACCTCCGCCAGGACCCGCGCCCACGCGTCCCGGATCAGCGTCCGGGCGCGCTGGGCGCGCAGGTAGTCGCCCGCGCCGATCAGTTCGCCGGCCTCCAGCAGGACCCTGACGTCGGCCTGGTACAGCTCGGGGACGGTGCGCAGCGTGCGCGCGTGGTAGGCGGCGGCCTCGGGCGCCGTCAGGCCCCACAGGGTGGGCACCAGGTAGCGGGCCATCGGGATCTCCACCTCGACGGGCCGGGCGCCGAGCGCCTCCAGCTGCTCGACGGCACGGTGGACGGCGGCGGCGACCTCCTCGTCGACGTGGTCGACGTAGTAGGCGTTCGGCACGCCGACCCGCACGCCGGTCAGGTCCGGCTCCCGCTCGGGCCGGTAGTCGACGGCGGGGGCGGCCAGCGAGGCGGGGTCGCGCGGGTCGTGCCCGGCGAGGGCGGCCAGGACCAGCGCCGCGTCCTCGACGGTGCGGGTGATCGGGCCCACGTGGTCGAGCGACCAGGACAGCGAGGTGACGCCGTGGCGGGGCACCAGCCCGTAGGTGGGCTTGAGGCCGACCACCCCGTTCAGTGCGGCGGGCACCCGGATCGAGCCGCCGGTGTCGGTGCCAAGGGCGAAGGTCGCCGCCCCGGCGGCCACCGCGGCGGCGGACCCGCCGCTGGATCCTCCGGCGACCCGGTCGCGGTCCCAGGCGTTGCATGTCTGCGGGGTGGTCAGGCCGTAGGCGAACTCGTGGGTGTGGGTCTTGCCGGCCAGGACCGCGCCGGCGGCCCGCAGCCGGGCGGCGACCGTGCTGTCGGCGGTCGCGCGGTGGCCGTCCCGGACCCGGGAGCCGGCGCCGGTGGGCGTGCCGGCGACGTCGATCAGGTCCTTGAGTCCGACCGGGATGCCGTGCAGCGGCCCCCGGTACCGGCCCTGGGCGATCTCCCGCTCGGCCCGGCGCGCCGCGTCGCGGGCCTGCTCGGCGGCGACGGTTACGTAGGCGCCGAGGTTCGGCTCCACCCGGTCGATGCGGCCGAGGACGGAGTCGACCAGTTCCACGGGGGACAGCCGCCGCTCCCGGATCCGCGTCGCGGCGGCGGCGAGGCTCAGTTCATACGGCTGCATCGGGCCGCTCCTCCGCGTCGAGGTGCTCCGCTTCCGCGCGGTAGGCGGCGCCGGGCGGGGTGTCCCCGAAGTCCAGTTCCCGCAGGAGGGCGACGACAGACTGGATGTGTTCGGCGGTGGCCGCCACCGCGGCGTGGCGCTCGGGCGGCAGGTCGAGTCCGGCCCGGGCGGCCCGGTGGGCGGCCTCGGACGGGGTGAGTTCGGCGGAGGACATGGGCGCGCTCCTGATCGTGGGCGGCGGGGCGGGTTCGCGCAGGCGAGGCGCCCCGCACCAAAAGCTAAGGGTTTGCGTTAACGCGACTGTAGGTTCTAGGGTCCCACTAACGCAAACGAATGGCTTTTACAGCGGAGGAGCCGGCCCCATGCCCAGTACCCCTACCCCCTCCTGGACGGTCGGCGACGTCACCGTCCACCGCATCGACGAGATCCCGCTGCCGCCCGCGACCGGACAGTGGCTGCTGCCCGACGCCACCCCCGGGACGGTGGCCGGCCAGGACTGGCTGCACCCCGACTTCGCCGACGCCGACGGCGCGCTGCGCCTGGACAGCCACAGCTTCGCCTTCGACCTGGACGGGCTGCGGGTACTCGTCGACACCGGCATCGGCAACGGCAAGCAGCGCGCCAACCCGGCCTGGCACGACCTGCGCACCGACTACCCGCGGCGCCTCGCCGCCGCCGGGTTCCCGCCGGACTCCGTCGACCTGGTGGTCCTCACCCACCTGCACGCCGACCACGTCGGCTGGAACACCCGGGAGGTGGACGGCGCCTGGGTGCCCACCTTCCCCCGCGCGCGCTACCTCACCACCCGCGCCGAACGGGAGTTCTGGGCCGGCTACGCCATGGACGAGGCGCGCGCCCAGATGTTCCGGGACTCGGTGCTCCCGGTCGAGCGGGCCGGCCGGCTGGACCTCGTCGACGTCCCCGCCGAGGGCCTGGCGATCGCCCCGGGCCTGCGCCTGCTCCCCACCCCCGGCCACACCCCGGGGCACGTCGCCGTCGAACTGACCAGCCGGGGCCGCACGGCGGTGATCACCGGGGACTGCCTCCACCACCCGGTCCAGCTCGCCCACCCCGCCATCGGCGCCTGCGTCGACATCGACCCGCAGCGCTCCGAGGCCACCCGCCGCGCGCTGCTCGGCTCCCTCGCCGGCACCGACACCCTGCTGCTCGGCACCCACTTCGCCCCGCCCACCGCCGGCCACGTCGTCGCCCACGGGGACGCCTACCGGCTGCGGCCCGTCCCCCCGGCCTGAGCCGGCGGAGCGCGACGGCCGGGGTGCGGCCCGACGCCACCGGCGAGCGGCCCCGGCGTCCTGGCCTGCGCGATCAGCCACGCCGAGGACTGAGGCCGGCTCCGTCCGCCGGCTCCACCGGGGGCGTCCGGACGGCGAGCAGGGCGGTGTCGTCCGTCAGCCGGCCGCCGGTGTGCCGGACGACCGCGGCGGCCACCTCGTCGACCAGGCGCCCGGGGTCGACCACCCCCGGGGCGTCGGCCAGCCGGTCCAGGTGGGCGCGCAGCGAGAAGAAGGCGCCCGTGCGGTCGCGGGCCTCGGTCACCCCGTCCGAGACGATCAGGACCGTCTCGCCCGGGCCCAGGCGCAGCCGCCGCACCCGCGGCAGCCCGCCGGCCAGCTCGGCCAGCCCGATCGGGGCCCCGTCGCCCGGCGGCAGCTGCCGCACGCCCGCCGGGCCGAGGACGTGCGGGCTGTCGTGGCCGAAGTTGACCACCTCCACCTCCCCCGGCGCGTCGGAGGGAAACCAGAGGACCACCGCCGTGGCGAACCGCTCCTCCCGCTCCCCCAGCCGCTCCGCCAGCGCGTTCTGCCGGTACAGCCGTTCCTCCATCCACCCCGCCACGGTGGCCAGGTCGCGCTCGTGGAAGGCGGCCTCCCGGAAGCAGCCCACCAGGGCCGCCGCCGCGGAGACGGCCGGCAGGCCCTTGCCCTGGACGTCGCCGAGGATGACCCGCGCCCCGAACGGGGTGGCCAGCACGTCGTAGAAGTCGCCGCCCACCCGGGCCTCGACGTCCGCGGCCAGGTAGCGCGCCGCCGAGTCCACCCCGCCCCATCCCGGGGGCACCGGGCGCAGCACCACCTGCCGGGTGGTCTCGGCCGCGCCCTGCAGATGGCGGACGTAGGCGGCGGCCCGGGCGCGGAAGACGCTGATCGGCACCGAGAGGACGGCCCCCGCGATCACCAGCAGGAAGTCCTCGATCCCCTGGGACTTGCCCCAGATGCTGTCCAGGGCGGGGTAGGCGGCGATCGCGAGGAGGGCGAACAGCCCGGTGGCCGCCGGCCCGCAGAGCCCGGCCGCCACCACGGGGACCATCACCAGCCAGCTCACCGACGCGAACGTCGCGGGCGTGGCCGCGTCCACGCCCACCACGAACGCGAGGACCGCCAGGGGCACCAGCCAGGAGCGGTGGCCGTACCGGATCAGGATCGGCATCCGCTGCCCCGGCTCCTCCACCGAACGTGCCCGCAAGCCACCCTCCCCTTCCCGGGACCTCCCCCGACCTTCGGGCACTCCGCCCGGCGCGCGGGCGCCGGGCGGGAGGTTGCGCCCAAAGTAAGGGGCCCCGTCCCGGCACGGGCGGTGCCCCGGCCCCACCGCCGCGGCGGTCGCACGTTCGGCCCAGTCCCCGGCACCGCTCCCGGCCCGCCGCTCGGGCCCGGCACCGGCTCTCGGCGGGCGGCTCACGGCGGGCGGGTCGCGGCGGGCGGCTCACCCGGTGCGGCTTCGGCGTGCGGCTTCCGCGTGCGGCTTCCGCGTGCGGCTTCCGCGTGCGGCTTTCCGGGTGAAGGGGCAGGGTGGTGCCGTACGGACCTGCCCGGACCAGTCGGCGCACCCGCGTGCCCTGGCCACCGGCCGAAGGAGGCGCCATGCGCACCCGGAAGATCCCCCGTCGGAGCCTGGCGCTGGCCGCGGCCCTCGCCGCCGTGCCGACCGCCCTGCTCACCGCCCCGTCCCAGGCGGCGACCGGCACCCCGACCGCGGCCGGTGCCCCGCCGACCGGCTTCGTCGAGCTGCCCAGCTCCTCGCTGCCGCCCGACCACGCGCAGCGGGTGTTCACCGTCTCCTACCGCAACGACTCCTCGGCCGACCGCACGGTGGCCCCGCAGGTCCTCATCGAGTCCCCCGTGAACGGGCCCTTCCTCGATCCGGCGAGCGTCCGGCTCGAAGTGCTCTCCTCCGACGGCCACTGGCGCACCCTGCCGCTCGCCAGCCAGACCGGCACCCTGTACACCCGGCTCGGCTCGGCCAAGCTCGTCCTGCACGGCCACCACACCCTGACCGAGCGCTACCGGGTCACCGTCGTCGGGACGGCCCCGGCGCAGGGGACGGTCGAGCCGCGGGTGGCGCTCTACGGCTGACGCACGGGCAACGGGCCGCCGGGCACTGGGCACCGGCGGCCCGGGGCCACGGCCGCCGGGTCACCGGGTCACCGGGTCACCGGGTCAGGGCAGCTGCACCGGGGTGAAGGTTCCGGCCGGGGTGCCGGCCAGGGCGCCGTCCATGGCGTCGCGCCAGATCGGGCCGGCCAGGGTGCCGCCGAAGGCCTGGCCGACCACCGTGCCGCCGATCCGCTGACCGTCCAGCGGCTCGGGATCGTCGGTGTCGCTGACCACCGTCGCGCCCGCCATCTCCGGGGTGTAGCCGACGAACCAGACCTGGCGGCTGTCGTTGGTGGTGCCGGTCTTGCCGGCGCTGTCCCGGCCGGTGAGGCCGGCCGTCCGGCCGGTGCCGTCCTCGACCACGCCCTTGAGCATCGCGCTGACCGTGTCCGCGGTGCCGGCCGACATCGCCGCCGAGCAGTTCGCCTGCGGCACCGCGAGCTGCTTGCCGTCGGGGCCGGTCACCGAGGTGATCGCGGTGGGCGCGCAGTACGTGCCGTGGGCGGCGAAGGCCGCGTAGACGGCCGCCGTCCCCAGCGGGGTCAGGTCGTTGCTGCCGAGCGTCATCGACGGGACCACCTGGAGCTTCTCGCCGCCCGCCTGCTGGGTGATGCCCAGCCTATTGGTCATCTGCGCGACCGAGCACAGGCCGGTGTCGGCCTCCAGCTTCGCGAAGTAGGTGTTGACGGACTGCGCCATGGCCGACTTCATGTCGAACCGGCCGGTGAGGCTCTGGCTGTCGTTGTGCACCTGCCCGGCGGAGGGGAACCGGCCGCCCGAACAGTCCGTCATGGCCGGCCACGGCATGCTGTAGTCGGTGGTGTA
This sequence comes from Kitasatospora sp. NPDC058048, assembly GCF_042885555.1. Taxonomy (NCBI): domain Bacteria; kingdom Bacillati; phylum Actinomycetota; class Actinomycetes; order Kitasatosporales; family Streptomycetaceae; genus Kitasatospora; species Kitasatospora sp. NPDC058048. Next base: position 195,464 of record NZ_JBHVRT010000001.1, read on the forward strand.
GCTCCGGTCCGCCGGGATGCCGCCCTCCAGGGCCGCCGCCGCGACGATCGGCTTGAAGGTCGAACCGGTCGGGAACCCCAGCCCGCCGCCCATGGCCTTGGGGACGTTGTAGTTGATCTGGGTCTGGTGCTGCTTGTCGTCCACGCCGTACGGCCGGCTCTGGCCCATCGCCAGGATCTCCCCGGTGCCCGGCCGGACGATGCTCATCGCGGTCGCCGCCCGGTCGCCCGCGTCGACGTGGCCGGTGACGGAGGCCTGCAGCGCCGCCTGCGCCCCGGGGTCGAGCGTGGTGCGGATCTGCAGGCCGCCGCGCTTCCACACCGCCTGCCGCTCGGCCGCCGACTTCCCGAAGACCGGGTCCGTGAGGACCACGTCGCGCACGTAGTCGCAGAAGAAGCCCTCGCCCTGCTTGGCCAGGATGCACCCCTGCTGCGGCGCCTGGACGTTCAGCCCGAGCGGGGAGCCGATCGCCTGCCGGGCCTGCTCCTGGGTGATGTGCCCGTACGCGGCCATCTTGCGCAGCACGGTGTCCCGCCGCTCCTTCGCCACCGTCGGGTTGACCACCGGGTCGTAGCCCGTCGGCGACTGCACCAGGCCGGCCAGCAGCGCGGCCTGCGGCAGGGTGAGGTCCGCGGCGTGCACGCCGAAGTAGCGCCGGGCGGCCGCCTCGACGCCGTACGCCTTCTCGCCGAAGAAGGTGATGTTCAGGTAGTTGGTGAGGATCTGGTCCTTGCTCAGGGTCTCCTCGACCTTGATCGCGTACTTCAGCTCCTGGATCTTGCGGCCCACGGTCTGCCGCTGCGCCTCGGCGACCTTCTGCGGGTCGTCGCCCGCCTCCTCCACGAAGACGTTCTTCACGTACTGCTGGGTCAGCGTGGACGCCCCCTGGGCGGTGGTGCCCGAGGAGGCGTTCTTGTCGAGGGCGCGCAGCACGCCCTTGAGGTCGATCGCGCCGTGCTCGTAGAAGCGGTTGTCCTCGATGTCCACCAGCGCGGTCTTCACCAGCGGGGAGATCCGCTCCGCCGGGACGACCGTGCGGTCCCGGTCGTACACGGTGGCGATGGTGCCGCCCCGGGCGTCGAGGACGGTCGAGGCCTGGGACAGCGGCGGGGTCCTGAAGTCGTCGGGCAGGCTCTCGAAGTCGTCCGCCGCCGACTGCGCGCCGAGCCCGACCGCCGCCACCGCGGGGAGCACCATGCCCGCCGCCACCACCCCGGCGATCACGCTCACCGCCGCCAGCCGCGTCCCGTGCCCCAGCTTCCCCATGCCCGCCACCACCCGCCGTTGTGCCATGACGGGTGACCGTACGCGGCGCAGATGAGGAACTCCTTGGAGGCCGGCCTGCTGCCGGACGCGCACGGCGCACCCGGCAGCAGGCCCGCGGGGCGGGGTCAGCAGGCCTTGACGTACCAGACCGGGGCCCAGTCGGCGTTGGGGTCGCCGTAGGGTGCGCCGGGAGTGGTGTGGACGAGGTTCTTGGACTTGCCGTACGGCCCCCAGCCGTCCGCGGGGACCAGGGACAGCGCCAGGCGAGCCCGCTCGGGCAGGCCGGCCAGGGCTCTGTGTCGCCACGGATCCAGTCGCGCCGCGTGGCTGCGCGACTGCAACGCCCTCGCCGCCGCCATGAGTTCGGTCAACGGCATGGGGTCGGTTGGCCGGGTCCTGGCCAGGTCCCCCGCCGTGAAGTGGATCCGGTACACCATCGTTTCCTCCGGTGGCGGGCCGCGTGGTCAGGTGCGTTTGAAGAACTCCACCTCCGAGAGCGCGATGGCGCGGTCGGGGCCGGTGCCGGCGGCCTCCCGGACGGTGAGCTTCACCTGGGTGACGTCGCTGATCCCGGTCTGCACGGTCTGCGGGCCGGGCTGGTCGTTGAGCGGGACCTGCTGGGTGTGCACCGTGCCGTCCTTCTCGGTGACCTCCAGGGCGAGGACGATGGGGCGCGCCTGCTGCCGGAAGTGCTCCGGATCCACCGAGTCGCCGGTGTGGATGATCAGGTCCACCAGCCGGAACGGGGTGCGGAAGGAGAAGGTGACGGAGTCCCCGACCGCGGGCGCCCCCCAGTAGGTGTTGCTCAGGCCGTCGTCGGCCAAGGTGGCCGGATGGCCCTCGACGGCGGCGCTCGCCGAGGTGGCGGCGGGGGTGATCGGCGCGGTCTTGCGGAGCTTGTCCAGCACGTCCTGGAAGGCGACCTTGCCCGCCGGGTACAGCAGGATCCCGGCGACCACCACCGCGATCAGCACCAGCAGCGCGATGGTGCGGCGCAGCGCGTTGCCCGAACCGCCGATCCGCACCCGGCGCCGGAACGGCCAGCGGGTGCGCCACCAGGGCAGCTTCGGCGCGGCCTCGGTCGGAGTGAGCGGCGCGGCGCAGCGGCGGCAGAACTTCCGCTCGGGCAGGTTCGGCGTGCCGCACCGGGGGCACGGCGGGCCGTCCTGGGCCTCGGCGGTCTCGGCGGGCCGGCTGACGGGGCGCGGTGCGACGGGCTTGGCGGGCTGGACGGCCACCGGGTCGGCCGACGCCCTCGGGGCGGGGGCCGGGGTCTGCGCGGGAGCCGGCCGTACGGGGGCGGTGCTCGGGCGCGGGGCCTGGGCGGCGGGCGGGGGTTCGGTCGCCGGGGGCTCGGTCACGGGGGGCTGGGCGGGCCGGGCGGGTGGCTGCTCCGCCCCGGGCTCCTCCTTGACCTCTGCTTCGGGTTCCGCCTTGGACTCCGCCTTGGGCTCCGGCTTGGGCTCCGCCTTGGGCTCCCGCTTGGGCTCCGGCTTGGTGCGCGCGGTCCGGCGCGGGGCGCTCCGCCGGGTGGATTCGACGGGCGCGGGCGCGGGCTCCGGGACGGGTACCGGCGCGGGCTCGGGCTCGGGCTCGGCCCGCGCGGGGGCGGGCACCACGACAGGCGCGGCCGTCGGCGCCGCCGTCGCAGCGGCGGCGGCGGCGCCGCGCGACCAGCCGAGGTAGGCGCCGCAGTTGCCACAGAAGTCGTCCCCCTCCCCGTTGGCCGTTCCGCATTCGGGGCACACCGGCATCCGTCAGCCCTCCGTTCGCCCGGGTGGGCCGGGCAGGATCTCCACCCGGCAGGTCAGATGGACCGGACAGCCCGCCCTCACGACGGACCGCACCTGGTCCTCGTCCGGTGCCGGTCCGCGCAGCGGCCAGACCCGGACCAGTACGTCGCCGCCCGGTGCTGACGGCAACGGAGCGTCCGGGTCGGTGGACCAGGAGGCGCCGCCGCCGTCGACGATCTCGGCTCCGGCGCCGAGCACCAGGCGCAGCCGTTCGGTGAGGCCGCGCCGGGTGCCGCGCCAGCGGTGCAGCTCCACGGCGCGCTCGACCACCGCTCGGCGCACCTCCACCGGCCAGGCCGGGTCCACCTCCACCGCGACCCAGGAGGCCAGCCAGTCGAGGAAGTCGGCCGGCGCGAGGCCGGGTCGGAAGTAGGCCGGCAGGTTGTCCAGGGTCGCGAAGACCGGGGCGAGGACGGTGTCCAGGCCGGCCGTGAACCGCTGGGCGAAGTCGTCGTCGGCGAACAGCGCGGGCAGCAGTTCGCCGATCGGGTGCGGGCTGGGCAGTCCGGGGACCGCCGCGCGGCTCATCCGCGCCTCCCGGTTCCCGGCGCGCGGCACTCGCTCATGACGTCCCGTCCTCGGCGGCCGGGGTGACCACGACCTGGTGCTGGTGGGAGAAGACCAGGGCGTCCGCCGGGACCTCGACCCGCTCAGCGGGCGCGCCCCGGCGTCCGCTGATCGGGTCGGCCGGGAACAGCCGCACCTCCTCGACGCCCGAGACCGCGGCGACCCGCTGGAGCACCGCGAACACCTCCCCGTACTGCACGGCCCGGCCGAACGGCCAGCCCTCGCCGTCGGCGCCGCCGCGCAGCGGGTTGAGGTAGCGGTACAGCGCGGCGAGCACCTCCTCGCGGACCCGGTCGGGGTCGGCGGAGCGGGTGGTGAGCCGGGCGACGACCGTCACGCCCTGGTAGGCGGGGGGCTGGACGACCAGCCGGGTGCCGATCAGCCGGCGCTCGTCGAGGGCGGTCGCGACGGCGGCCAGCACCTGCTCGTCGGGGATCAGCTGCTCGAAGCGCAGCCGGTCGCCCTCGTCCGCGACGGCGTCGGGGACCACCAGCACCCGTACCGCCCCCGCCTCCCCGCCGCCGGCGGGCACGCAGCTGATCCGGGCGGCGGACGGCGCGGCCTGCCGGGCGATCAGCTCGAAGTCCCCGGCGGTGACGGCACGTTCCTGCAGGCGCAGCTGGTGCGGGGCACGGGCCTTGGCGTTCTCCACGGTCTCGCCGTCGACCCCGCCGCGCGCCGCCTCCCGGTTGTCGACCCGGGCGATGTACGGGACGGAGCTGCGCAGCACGGTGACGGTGCCGCGGGCGACGTTGCCCGCGATCCCGCCGCCGGTGCGGTAGCGCGGGACGCGCAGCCGGGCGCCCTTGGGCGGCACGGCGCCGAAGGCCCGCAGGCCGCCGTCCGGCTCCCGGACCGCGGGCGGGAAGAGGAACTCGCCGGTGGTCGCGTCCAGCACCACGTGCCGGTCGGCGGGCGAGGACTCGCCGAAGTGCTCGACGAGCGTCCAGCGTTCCCAGCCCTCGCCGGCCGCGACCTCGACCACCGGGGGCTCGCCGTCGAGCAGCACCGGCGGCCGGGCCAGCCGGAAGCGCTGGCCCGCGACGCCCTCCGAGGTGCCGAGCTGCGCGTCGGTGACGGTCTGCGCGTGGACGGCGGTGGCGGTGCCGCCGACCGTGAACACCTCGGCCCGCCGGACGGTGGGGGACTCGGAGTAGAACGGCTGGCCCGGCTGCGGCTCGGTGACCCGGCAGCGCAGCCAGCCGGCCCGGCGCCCGGCGACCACCGAGGCGGTGTGCCCGGCGGGCACGAAGACGACCACCTCGCCGGGCCGGTTGAGGCCGCCGGTGGTGTCGCTGCCGGTCTCGCAGGCGATCCAGCGCGCGCCGTCCCAGACCTCCCAGACCAGCGGCGGCTGGCGCGGGTCGACGCCGACGCCCTCCACCCGGCTGTCCAGCCGGACGATCAGGATGCAGCGCGGCACGACGGCGGGCAGGGCGAACAACATGGCGTCCCCGGCCGCCGGGCGCGGCTGGAAGCAGGGCACGTCCGCGCCGTCGGCCAGCCGGGCCGTGCCGTCGGACTGCTCGCCGGAGGCGGAGACGGTGACCAGCCGCTCCAGCGAGCTGGGGACGATCGGCAGGTCCTCGGCGGTGGAGAAGACCACCGCGTCGTCGGTCTCGGTGCGCAGCGTGGAGACCTCGGTGCCGGCCCGCAGCAGGACCGTCTCGGACTGCGGGGCGGAGAGCCAGAAGTCGACCTCGGCCCGGGCCGCGGCGGGCGGGAAGAGCCGGATGCCGAGCAGGTCGAGGAAGGCCGCGTAGTTCTTCTCCGGGACCCGGTTCATCCGGTAGAGCAGCTGGTCCACCAGGTAGGCGAAGGTCTCGATCAGGGTGACGCCCGGGTCGGAGACGTTGTGGTCGGTCCACTCCGGGGCGCGCTGCTGGACGTAGCGCTTGGCCTCGTCGACGAGCTGCTGGAAGCGGCGGTCGTCCAGGTTCGGGGAGGGCAGGGCCATCAGCGCGCACCCCCGCCGACCGTGTCGAGGGCGTCCGCGCCCGGGTGCTCCGGGATGGTGTAGAACGGGAAGACCAGGTTGCGGCGGTCGTTGGTGGCCCGCACGGTGTAGTGGACGTCGATGTAGAGGGTGCCCTCCTCGGCGCTGTCGAAGGCGATCACCACGTCGTCGACCTCGATCCGCGGCTCCCAGCGCTCCAGGGCGATGCGCACCTCGCGGGCGATCCGCCCGGCCGTGGTGCTGTCGCCCGGGGCGAAGACGTACTCGTGGATGCCGCAGCCGAATTCGGGGCGCATCGGCCGCTCCCCCGGGGCGGTGCCGAGGATCAGCCGGATCGCCTCCGCGAGCTCCCGGTCGCGCTCCACCATGGCGATGCCGCCGGTGGCGTTCACCCGCAGCGGGAAGGCCCAGCCGCGTCCTATGAAGCTGCCACTCATGCTCAGCCCCCGATCAGCACGTTGAACGCGCCGGTGGTGACGGTGGCGCCGCAGGTGGTCTTGTCGCCCATGCGGGCCGCAGGCAGGCCGCCGATCAGCACCACTCCCCTGGTCACCGCGCCCAGGGAGGGCAGCACCAGGTTGCCGGGGCCCAGGGCCAGGTGCGGGGGGACGACGCAGGCGTGGACGGTGCCGACGACGGCGGCGGGGCGGCCGCCGATCAGCACGGTCGCCACCTTGAGGGCGCCCGGCGGCGGGGTGGTGAGGGCACCGCCGTGGTCGGTCAGGTCGCCGGTCCGGGCTGCGGGGGGCATCTGCGGTCTCCGTTTCCTGCGGTGCCCGGTGTTCGCGGGCACTCGCCATACTGCCATTGGTTCTTGACGTTCCGTCAGTCGATCGCCGGTCTGTCGCCGGTCGATCGGCGGCTCAGTTGATCCGGACGAAGGCCCCCTTGAGCACCGCCTCGGCGCCACCGTCCACGGTGACCGACGTCGTGCCCCGGACGGTGACCGATCCGCCGCGCACGTTCACCGCGCCGGTGCCCGCGTCCAGGGTGATGCCGGAGGAGGAGAGCCGTACCGTGCTGCCGGCCGCGCCGCCGAGGCCGTGGACGGTCAGCACGATCTCGCCGCGCTGCTGGTCCAGGCTGACCTCCAGCTTCCCGTCACCGCTCGCCAGGTGGACGCCGGACTTGCCGCCCGGCACGTCCAGCAGCTCCATCCGGTGGCCCGAACGGGACACCACCGAGCGGCGGTTGACCTTGCCGGAGGCCCCGTCGACCAGTGGCACGTCGTGCGGGGAGGGCCGGTCCACGCCGTTGTAGAGCCCGCCCAGCACGTACGGACTGTCCAGGTCGCCCTGCTCGAAGCCGACCAGCACCTCGTCGTTGACCTCGGGGCTGACCACGCCGCCGCCCCCGGCGCCGCCCCACTGCACGGTGCGCACCCAGTCGGAGACGTAGGTGTCGTCCAGCCAGGGGAACTTGAGCTTCACCCAGCCGCGCTGCCCGCCACCCGGCTCCCGGACGTCGGTGACCACGGCGACGGCCAGTCCGGGCATCCGGGGCCCGCGCGGCGGGGCGTTGCCGCCGCTGGTCAGCCCGGCCAGCGAGCGGTCGGGCGCCGCGCTGACCACGACGGTGGTGCGGTAGCCGCGGAACGGTTCGAGCAGGTGGCGCACCCCGGTGGCGGTGTAGCGGCCGGAGAAGGCGGCGCCGACGTTGCCCAGCGCGACCGCGGTGCCCGCCCGCAGCCGCGGGTTGCCCTCGGCGACGACCTCCAGCTCGCCGAAGCCGGCCGCCACCGAGGCGGCCAGCGACCGGGCCACCGAGGCGGTCTCCGCCTGGGTGCGGTACGGGGTGTCGGCGACGGTCAGCCGGGACTGGCCGGGAAAGGCGGAGGCCACCACCGAGGGGCTCATCCCCGGCTGCACGGTGCGGGAGGTCACCGCCGGCTCGGTGGCGACCAGGGCGCTCTTGGTGGTGACGTTCCAGCCGCGCGCCTCGACCGTGTCCGCTCCTCCGGCACCGGTCAGCACGCCGCGCAGCTCCAGCAGGTTGCGGCCGTACTCCAGCACCAGCGGGTTCTGCGGCGCGGGGGTGGAGGGGGCCGGCGCGCCGGAGGCGGGATCGGGCCGGACGAACTCCAGCCTCCCGTCGTCGTCCACCCGCACCTGGGCGCCGCTCTCCTGCGCCAGGAACTGGAGGAACTCCCAGTCCGGCACGTTCGCCTGCGAGAGCTGCTGGTGGACGACGGGGAAGGAGTCGACCTTGCCGCAGGTCAGACCCGCGCCCGAGGCGACCTGGCGGACGATGTCGGCGGTGGTCATGTTCCGGAAGGCCTTCACCCGGCGCCCGCGCATCAGCCGGTGGGTGACCGCCGAGGCCCGCACCACGGTGTACGAGCCGGTGGTGTCCACCTCCAGCTCCAGCGCGGTCACCTCGCCGGTGAACAGCCGCGCCCGGGTGTTGCCCTGCACGGTCACCACGGACACCTTCAGCGGGGTGCCGATGGTGATCCCGGTGGCGGAGAGGAAGGTGTGGTCGGCGTCCCGGAAGGACAGCACCGCGGTGTCGGACAGGCCGACGCTCTCCTCGATGTCACAGGAGACCAGTTGGGTCACCCAGATCGGCGGCAGCGGGCCCGGCGCCTCGACGACGGGGTCTGCGGCGAAGGAGCGGCCGCCGCGGGCCTCGGGAGTGGTCATGACCGTCCGCCCTGGGTGGGTTCCTGGTTCCTGGTGTGGGTGTGGCTCTGGGTGAGTTCCTCGATGCCCGGCACGATCAGCTCCGCGCCGGGGACCAGCGCCAGCGGATCGTCGATGTCGTTGGCCTCCGCGATGGCGCGCCACGCGGTGGCGTCCCCGTAGGCCCGCCAGGCGAGCATCGGCAGGCTGTCGCCGGCGATCACCCGGTGGGTGCTGCGGGCCTCCGGCGAGCCGGAGGTGGGGTTCTGTCCGGCCGGGTCGACGCTCGCCTCGTCGATGGTCAGCGAGCAGACCGCCCGCAGCGGCTTCCCGTCGACGTCGAAGAGCGAGTAGGTGACCGAGAGGCCGGTCAGCACCCCGTTGAACGACGTGGTCTTCAGGGTGCCCCAGTCCAGCCGGATCCACGGGCTGGCCGGCGTCTTGCGCGCCAGGCTGGCCGCGGTGGGCACGCACGCCGTCATCAGCTGCTCCACCGCCCGCTCCACCGAGTTGTCGTGGGTCGCCGTGGAGTCCAGGAACACGTCGAGGGAGAGCGAGCGCGGACCGCTGCCGACGAACTCGGGCAGCGCGGACTCGCCCGCCATCCGGGACGGGGTGCGCCGCCACTCGGTGGTCTTGCTCAGCACCAGGGTCGCCGGGTTGAACTGGAGCCGGAGCTGCGCGAGCGTGCCGCCGGGCTGGGCGCCGACCGTGGACGGTGGCTCCATGATGGTCAGTTGGGCCCGGGTGACGCTGGCGGGGACCGCCGGGGACATCCTGGTGCTCCTTCCGTGGGTCGGGCTGCGGGGTGGGTTCCGTGGATCGGGTCGGCCGGGTGGACCGGGTGGGCCCGAGTGGGCCCGGGTGGGCCGAGCGGGCCGAGCGGGCCGAGCGGGCCGAGCGTGCGGTGGGTCAGGAGGGGCGCAGGCCCGCGTGGGCGATCTCCAGGGTCTCCATCGCCGCCTGGGAGTTGGCGGGATCGAAGGACGGCCCCTCCCAGCGCACCGGGACGATCCCGAGCACCTGCCAGCCGACGATCCGGCTCAGGTCGGGCCGCAGCGCCACGATCTCGCCGTCCTTCGGCTCGACCTTGCGGACGATCTCGGACAGCCAGCGGGCGATCTTCGTGGTGTCGGCGGTGACCGCGCGGGTCAGCGTGATGTTCGACCAGGTGATGCGGCCCGGCAGCTGCCAGGCGAAGCCGTTGTTGCCGCCCTCCGCGTACTGCTCGATCTCGACCTGGGCGCCGAGTCCCGAGCAGGTGGTGAAGTCGCCCAGGTCGTTGCCGCCGATGGTCAGGCTGAAGAACACACTGGACGCGAAGATGTTGTCGGTCATCGCTTCTGCTCCCTGCTTCCGGTCACGTCGCTGCTGCGGCCTGCTGTCGGCCGTCCGCCTGGTCCACGCTCTGGTCCGCGGTCCGGCCCGCGGTCCGGGCCGGGCTCAGCGGCGCATGTCGTACGGTTTGCCGCTGCGCTCCCGGCCCCTGCGCAACTCGGTGCGCAGCAGCCGGCCGACCGGTTCGACCAGGCGGCGGGCCAGTTCGTCGAGGTCGGCGGGGTCGGCGCGCCGCTCGGCGCCCGGTCCGGCGGGGGCCTTCCCCGGGGTGCTCCCGGCGGACGGGGTACCGGGGGTGGCGGTTCGGGCCGGCCCGGCGAGCTGCACGGTGGTGGGTGTGCGCGCGGGCACGGCGGTCAGCGGCACCCCCGTCAGTCCCGTCTGCTCGGCCACCCGCTGCAGCAGCCGGGCCGTGGCGGGCGACGGCGGTGCGGACGGCGCGGGCGAGGCGGAAAGCACGGACGAGGCGGACGGGGCGCTGGTGGCGTGCCCGGCGGGCAGGGCCCGGGCCACAACGAGCGCGGGGGCGGGCGCGGGGACGGACGTGGGCGCGGGCGCGAGTGCCGTGGCGGGCTGCGGGCCCGGTGCCCGGCTCGTGCCCGCCGGGGCCGCGCCAGTGGGCGGCGGCACCGGGGACGGCTGCGGAGGCCGGGGCGTGGCCGACAGGCGCTGGACCGACGGCGCCGCCACGGGCCTGAGCCGGACGACCGGCGGGCGCGGGGCGCTCGCCGTGGCGGACGGCGAACCGGGGGCGCCGGGGTTCGCCTGCCCACCGGAGCTCGGCGTGGCGGACCGCTGCACGGCCGGGAGGCCCGCGCCCGTGGCACCGGGTCGCGGCGGCGCCGGGACACCGGGGTTCAGGACTGCCGCACGGGGCCGACCGGGCAGGACGCGCGGTGGGCCCGCCGGTGCGGGCGCGAGCGGGGCGGTGGCAGGTGCCGCCGGGCCTCCGGCCGCTGACGGGTGATCGACGACGGTCGGGTGATCGGCCGCCGTCCGTCGGACCGGCCGTGCCGACGGGCGGCGGGAGAACACCCGTTGCACCGCGGCCACGACCCCGCGCGGCGCGGCCGCCCCCGGGGTGGAGGGGCGCCCCGAACTCCCCGGAGAGGCCGACTCCCCGGCCGCGGCACCGCCGCCTCCGGCACCGGAACCCGGCGAGCGCCGCACCTGCGCACCCGAGCGGCGCGGAGCGGCAGCGGCCGGTGCGACCGACCCGGCCGGCGCCTCGCCGTCCGGACGGGACACGAGCGCGTGGGGAAAGGCGGCCCGGACCACGGGCGGCGTCGGCGCCGGCCCGGCGCCTCCGCCGGAGGGAGCGGCGGCAACGGGCGCGAAGGGCGCCGGCACAGTGGCGAGGGCGACCGTCATCCGGCGGTCGCCGAGCAGCCCGCGCCGCTGACCGATGAGTCGAACGGCCCGCTGCACGCCCAGGCCGCCGGAGGACCGGCGCGCCGGAACCGTCACGGGCACCACCGGACCGTTGCCGCCTCCGAGCGGAGCGCCCGCCGGGCGCGTCCCGGAGACGGCCGGCTGCGCGGCGGCTCCCGACCGCCGCTCCGGGCCGCTGCCGGAGGCACCCGCCCTGCCCTGCGGGGCGTCGGAGGGCGCCGGGCGTCCGGCCGCCGGACCTCGAAGGCCGCGATCCGCACCGGGGTGCGCGCTGCGGGCACCGGCAGTCGGGGTACTCGGGCCGGCGGGGAGGGTCGGAATGGTCGGGACGGTCGGGGTGGTAGGGATACTCCGGGTGGCCGGGACGGCCGCACCGGCCGATCGCCCGTCACCACCGGTCCGGACGGAGGACGTCGCCTCGGCCGGGCCGTCGCCGGGGCTCCGGGGGGCGCGCTGCACGGGCAGCCCCTCGCCGGCCACCGGCGAGGCGGCGGCAGGGACTACGGCGGGAGCGGCGGCAGAGGCCGCGTCGCCGGTCGCCGGGGCCGCGATCCGCCGGACCGGTCGGCGCCCGCCGAGCAGCGGAGCGGTGCCCCCGGCCACGGCCGCCGTCGGCGGCAGCGCGTCGAGCGGCGCGCCCAGGCCTCCGCGCGTACGGGCGGGGGTCGGGTCGGGCGGGAGCGGTGCGGCGCGGTCGGGGGTCGGCGTCGAGGACGGTGCGGGCGTACCGGCCCCGGAGCGGGCGCGCTGAACGGGCGTGCCCTCGGCGGGTCCGCTCCGGCCGACAAGGGCCGGATCGGGCCGGCCCGGCAGGGCGCGATCGGAGGACGGTGTCGAGGACGGTACGGGTGTACCGGCCCCGGACCGCGCGCGCTGAACGGGCGCGCCCGCGGCGGACCCGTGCTCGGGGCGGGCGGGCGCCGGGCGGGCGGGCTCGCCGGCCGTGGCGGTGCGTCGGGCGGCGCCGGCGTCCCGGCCTCCGCCCCCGCCCCCGCCCCCGGACGGCCGGGCATCGGCCGAGCTGCCCGTCTCGCCACGGGTGGACCCCGCGTCGGCGGGGACGACCGGCATGGCCGGCCCGGCCGAGGTGGCACCGGAGGCCCGGGGGCCGTCGACGGCCAGAGGTGTGGCGTTCGCGGGCAGCGCGGTCAGCGGCGCGCCGAGAACCGGGCGGGCGGGCGCGGCGCTTCCGGGCGCGGCGGCGCGCTGGACGGGGGTGCCGTCGGCCGGCCCGTTCCGCGTGGGCGCGGGGTTGTCGGCCGGGCCGGGCACCGGCCGTTCGGCGGCTCCGCCGCTCGCGGACGGGCGGCGCGTGCCCTCGGCCGGCTCTTCCGTCGTCGCCGCGGGCCGCGGCGCGTCCGTGCCCCGGCTCGCCGGTCCGGTGACGGCGGCCGGTGCCCTGACCTGCCCCGGGACGACCGCCACGGGGCGCGCGGTCAGCTGGCCGGGCCGCCGGGCCACGACCAGCGGGGCCCCGACGGGACGCGGCCGCACCGGCCGGTCGGCCCGGACCGCCGAGTCGTTCGGGCGCGGGGAGGCGGCGGCCGCTTCGGGCGTCGCCGCACCGAGCGGGCCACTGGCGGCCTGCGGCCCTTCGGGCTTCGGTGAACTTCCCCTCACCGCAGCAGACTTCGGCCCGCCGGGTACGGACGCACCGGGCGCCGCCGTGCCGGGTGTCTCCGCGGCGGGCCTCGGCCCACCGCCGTCGGCGCGCTCGGCGGTCGCGCGCGAGTCGGCCGCACCCGCGCGGCCCGGGCGGGGCCCGGACCGCACCGGAAGCCGTCGCAGCCGGACGGACCGCTGGACCGGACGCGCCTGACGCGCCGACCGCGCCGCGCCCGACGGCCCGTCCTCCGAAGGCACTTCGGCCCCGGTCTCGCTCGGGAGGACCGGCACGACCGGCACGACCAACTCGTCCCCGCCCGTGCGGACGGGGGTCGGGGCGGTCGGCCTCGCCACCGCCCGCAGGATGCCGACCGGGGCGGTCGGCAGGACCGCGTGGCCGAGCGGACCGCAGAGCGAGGGGTCCTGCCAGGCGGTGAGCCGGGAGCGGAACCTCAGGCCGTCGCTGACGCCGTGGGCCGGCCCGGCCAGGGTCGGGACCAGCGGCGCGACCGCGCGCCAGCCCCCGTCCCCGGCCGCCGGGCGCCGCCGAGCGGCCTCGCCCGTGCCCCGGGCCGCCTCCGTGCCACCGGAGCCGGCACCGGAAACGGCGCCCTCGCCGCCCCTGCGGCGGCCGATCCAGTCCCGAAGCCCCACCCGGCTCACCCGCCTTCGCTGATGCGGGTGTTGAGCCGCGCGATCTCCCTGACCCACTGCCCGCGTTCACGGTGGGTCAGGTCGAGGATGTCCTCCCGCTGCCAGTGGAAGTGGTACGCGATGTACGCGATCTCCTCGTACAGCCGAGCAGGCGCGTACGTCACGATTCCCCCAGGCGCCCACCGGCGAGGTCGACCTCGAAGGCGCCGTCGCAGTGCGGGCAGGTCACCGCGGCGCGCGTGTGGCCTTCGCTGTTGATCCGCTGGTAGAGGTCCTGGAGGAAGGCCACGTCGGTGGCGTACATCCGCTCGACGACCCCGGCGTGCACGTCGGTGATGTCGCCCAGCCTGGTGATCACGTGGCTGAGCAGCACCACGCTGAGGTACGCCGGGTTCTCCTTGACCCTCAGGTCGATCTGCGGCATCAGCTCGTCGCGGGCGGTGGCCAGGCGCATGGCACCGTGCCGGTGCACGGTGCCCTCGTCGTCGACGTAGCCGAGCGGCAGCTCGAACTCGAACTCGGTGTGCGGCGCCCGCGCCCGGGGCTGCGCCGCCGCTGCCGCCGGGGCCTGCTGCGGCGGCGCGGTGTTCTGCGTGGCCGGAGCCCGCTCCAGCAGCTCCTCCAGGCCGATCTTGCGCCTCACTCGACCGAGATCTCCTCGAACACGATGGTCACGGTCTCGGTGGCGGCGCTGGACTCGCCGGCGCTGAGGGTGGGGCCCTCCCAGCGGCTCGCCCAGGCGTTGGTCAGCTGGATGCGCCGCAGGGTGGCACCGGTGGTGTCCTTGACCTCGATGGTGAGGTTCTGCCGCGCGGTGTTGATCGCCCCGTTGTTGAGGGTCTCCTTGATCCAGTCCGTGAACGCGCCGCTCTTGTCCAGGCCGCGGGTGATGGTCACCTCGCCGGGGAGCCGGGCGCCGGGCTGCTTGCGGACGATCAGTTTGCCCTCTTGGGTCACCTGCTTGTACTCGACGACGTCCTGTTCGACCGTCAGGTTGCTGATCTCCTTGACGGACTCGACGTTGTAGCCGCCGAGTTGGACGCCGAAGATATGTGTGGAGAGCGGATCGCCTTCAGCCATGGGTTTGTGTCACCTTCCGATGCGAGGGGTACCGAGGGTGCCGAGGAGTGGCGCCGACGGATGTGGTGCCGACCGGGCCGGTCACTCGTTGACGAGGCTCGTGCTGTCGGAGAACTGGGACAGCCGGAACACCACGAACTCCGCGGGCTTCACCGGGGAGACGCCGATCTCGCAGATCACCTGGCCGAGGTCGATGGACTCCGGCGGGTTGTTGTCGCGGTCGCACTTGACGTAGAAGGCCTCGGCCGCGGTCTGCCCGAACAGGGCCCCGCGCCGCCACTCCTCGGTGAGGAACGCCGTGATGTTCCGGCGGATGCTGGACCACAGCCGGTCGTCGTTGGGTTCGAAGACCACCCACTGGGTCCCCAGGAGGATGGACTCCTCCAGGTAGTTGAAGAGCCGGCGCACGTTCAGGTAGCGCCACGCCGGGTCGGAGGAGAGGGTGCGCGCGCCCCAGATCCGGATGCCGCGCCCGGGGAAGGCCCGGACGCAGTTGACACCGATCGGGTTCAGCAGGTCCTGCTCGCCCTTGCTCAGGCGCAGCTCCAGGTCCACCGCGCCGCGGATGACCTCGTTGGCGGGCGCCTTGTGCACGCCGCGCTCGGCGTCGCTGCGCGCCCACACCCCGGCGACGTGCCCGCTCGGCGGGACCAGCACGTTGCGGCCGCTCGCCGGGTCGAACACCTTGATCCACGGGTAGTAGAGCGCGGCGTAGCGGGAGTCGAAGCCCGCCTCGTCGTTGCGCCAGGTGCGCATCCGCTGGGCGTTGAGGCCGGGCGGCGGGTCCAGGACGGCGATCCGGTCGCCCATCTGCTCGCAGTGCGACATCACCGCCAGCTGGACGGTGCGCAGGCCCTCGTCGTCGAGGTCGCCGCGCTGGTAGGCGCTCATCAGGTCGGGCACCGCGACCATGGTGATCTCGTCGATCGCCTCCAGGCCGCCGAAGCCGGTCCGGGCGGCGGCGTCGCCGACGTACTCGGCGGGGTCGAGCCGGCCCACCGGGACCGCGGCCGGCGCGGGCGCGGCGGCCAGGGCGTGGGTGCGGCGCTCGGGGCGGCTCGGCGCGGTGCCGGGCTGTTCGGCGACGGCGACCAGCTTCGACTCGCGCAGCTGGGTGACGACGTAGCCCTTGGTGCTCTTGCGGGTCGAGACGTCGTAGGTCTCGGCGACCTCCGCGCCCCGGCGCACCAGCAGCCGGAAGCGGTCCTCGGGGACGTTCTCCCCCTCCGGGTCGGCGACCTCGACGGACACCTCGGCGCCCGCGCCCGGCAGGGCGGAGAAGAGGAACCCGGCGATCTCGACGGGCGGGGCCGCGGTGACGGCGGGGGCGGCGCCGGGCGCCCGGCGGGCCGGGTCGCCGACCCGCACCACGTAGGCGGAGCCGCCGCCGTTGGCGAAGAAGCCGTACACCGAGTGCGCCAGGTAGGTGCCCTCGGTGAAACCGCCGAACCGCTGGACGTACTGGTCCCAGTTGGTCACCAGTGTGGGCTCGTGGAAGGGCCCGGTCTCGGCGAAGCCGACGAACGCGGCGACGGCCGTGCCGACGCCCTCGATCGGCCGGGCACCGGACTGGACCTCCTCCACGTACACGCCCGGGGTGAGGTACGACGGCATACGCGCTCCTTCGGCTGGTCAAGCATTGCGCCGGTCATTCGCCCCCGAGTCTGCTGCCCGGACGTCACCCGGAAACATGTCCGCAGGTCCCGGACCGGGGGCAGGAACCGCTGCCCCCGGCGGACACCGCCGGACGTCCCGGACTGCCCCCGCCGCCCCCCCCCCCCCGGGGGGGTCAGCCGTGCCCGGTGTCCCCGAGCGCGCCCAGCCACGGCCCGAACTCGCTCGCCAGCACCAGCCGGCCGAGCTTGCGGTACTCGCCGACCACCGCGGAGACCAGCTGCGCCATGCCCAGCGGGGCGCCCGTCCCGGCGGCCAGATACGCCGCGGAGACCGCGCAGGCCCGGATGGAGCCGCCGGTGAGCTCGAAGTTCCGGGCGCAGAAGTCCAGGTCGAGGTCGTCGCCGCGGGGCACCAGCGGCCCCAGGCAGCGGTCCCAGAGCAGGCGTCGCTGCGCCTCGTCCGGCAGCGGGAACTCGGCGATGACGTCCAGCCGCCGGGTGAACGCCTCGTCGAGGTTGGCCCGCAGATTGGACGTCAGCACGGCGATCCCGTCGAAGGACTCCATCCGCTGGAGCAGGTAGGCCGTCTCCACGTTGGCGTGGCGGTCCCGGGAGTCCTTGACCTCCGAACGCTTGCCGAACAGCGCGTCCGCCTCGTCGAACAGCAGGACGCCGTTCACCTGCGCGGCCTCGGTGAAGATCCGTTCCAGGTTCTTCTCGGTCTCGCCGATGTACTTGTCCACCACGGTGGAGAGGTCCACCACGTACAGCTCCATGCCGAGTTCGGCGGCGACCACCTCGGCCGACATCGTCTTGCCGGTGCCGGACTCCCCCGCGAACAGGGCGATCACGCCGTTGCCCCGGCCGCCGCCCGGGCGCATCCGCCACTGTCCGAGCACCTGGTCGCGGTGCCGGGCCCGCAGCACGAGCTCGCGCAGCCGGCCCGCGGTGGGGGCGGGCAGGACGAGGTCGGACCAGCCGACCGCGGGCTCGATCCGGCGGGCGAGCCGGGCCAGCCCGGCGGCGTTCTGCGCCCGTACCGCCGTGCGCAGGTCCTCGGCCCGGACCGGGCGCCGCTCGGCGGCCGCCGTCCGGGCCGCGACCGAGGCGGCGCGGGCCAGCTGCTCCTGGTCCAGCCGGTAGGCGGCCACCGCCTCGGCCAGTTCCTCCGGCAACTCCTCGCACGGCTCCTCGCCCAGCTCGTCGCCCGACTCCACGCCCGACTTCTGACTCGGCTCCGAAACACCCGGCTCCGAAGCACCCTGCTCCGCACCCAGCGCGCGGGCCCACTGCCCGGCCCGGTCGCGCGCGTCCGGCGGCCGGACGGTGAGCACCACCGGGCTCCGCGCCGCCCAGACCGGGTCCCAGACCTGCGGGCCGTGCACCACCAGCGGGACCCCGGCGAGTTCCGCGCACAGCTCGCGCAGCAGCGCGGCCCGCTCGGGCCGTTCGGGTTCGAACCGGTCCAGCGGCCCGAGCACCACGCCGCCCCCGCCCAGCCGCGCCTCGCGGGCGAGCACCCGTACGGTGGCCTCCGGCGGGCGGGCGGCGAGCGCGGCGGCGTCGACCACCAGGGGCGGCGGGCCGTCGGCCGCGAGGGCCGCCACCGCGAGCCGGCCGGCGTGCCCGCCCCGGTCCAGCAGGTGCACCAGGCCGCCGTCCGCGGCCAGGAAGCGCAACTGTTCGAGGGACTGGTGGGAGCGGCCCAAGGGTCCGGCGCGGCGGGCCAGCCCGGCGAGGATGCCGTCCGGCTCGTCGTCGCCGAGCAGATGGGCCGTCACCCGGTCCGGGACGCGCAGGGTACGGGAGAGCAGCGGACGGTCCGGCTCGGTGATCTCCAGCAGGCCGCCGGCGATCAGCGGGGCCCGGACGGAGAACCGGAAGCGGCCGGCGCCCGCCCCGGGCAGTCCGCACAGGTCGAGGGCCAGACCGATGGTCGCCCGGCGGCGGGTCAGGTCGTCGTTGAGGTAGCCGTAGAGCTGCTCGAAGCGGGAGTCGAGGTCCGGGGCGAGCGCCACCAGCAGCAGGTCGAGGTCGACCGGGAGCAGCCCGAAGGCGGCGCTGAGCCGCCCGAGCCGGGAGCCGGGCGACGGCACGGGGCCGTCGCCGGGGTCCGCGGCGGCCCGGTGCACCGTGGCGGAGGCCGCCAGGATGCGCTCCACCGCCTCCGGGCCGAGGTACTGGCCGCGGTACGGGTCGTCCGGATCCGGGTCGTCGGCCCGGCGCTCGCGCACCGCGGCGCGGACCCGCCGTTCGACCCGCTGCAGCCGCTCCCAGAGCTGGTCGGGGGCCTGACCGAACGGTGCGCTGTCGTCCGGTCCTGACGGCCCGTCGTGCACCGGCCCGGGCGGTGCGCCGTCGGCCGCCGAGGCGGCCTCCGGGGCCCGGTCGAGGTCGAGGCTCATCGCGCCCTGCCCCGGGCCCGGCGGCCGGGCGGCAGCCCGCGTTCCCGGGGCGCGGCGAAGCCGTCCGGCCCGGGGTCCCCGGCGCCCTGGTAGCGCAGCCGGCGGCCGGGACCGTCGGCGGGCGGCGGGCCGGCCGGGGTGGTGTCCCCGGCGTTGGTGATGCCTCCGACGGTGGTGGTGTCCCCGGCGTCGGTGGTGTCGCCTGCGTGCAGCACCAGCCCCTCGGTGACCGGCGGCCCTGCCGGGCTGCGCCCGCCGGGCAGCGGGGCGAGCACCCGGAGGTCGACCGAGGGCCGCAGTTCCCCGCCGAGCGAGGACCAGACGTCGGACACCGACGGCAGGCCGGTGTCGCGCCCCGCGATGTCCAGCCCGACGGTCAGTCCGAGCTCGGCGAGCGTGCCGGTGAGCAGCCGGGCGGGCAGCGTGTCGGTGGTCGTCAGGCACTGCAGCACCTCGGCCAGCAGCCGGTGCTCGTCCTGCGGCCGGTTGGTCCAGGCGGTGACCAGGTAGGCCAGCTCGAACCAGCGGGGCGCGGGGCGGTGGCCGGTCACCAGGCCGTCCGCGTCGTACTCCGCGACGGTGCCGGCCTGCCGGCGGCCGGTGTCCTCGCGCAGCCCGTACAGGTAGACGCTGACCGTGGGCGCGTTGCGCCGGGCCGCGAAGTCCCGGGTGGGCGCGTCGAAGACCACGTCGATCCCGCGCTCGGGCAGACCGGTCTCGGCGAGCAGCTGTCGCAGCGCCTCGTCGACCTCGTGGATCACCGCCGCTCCACCTCCCCGGGCGGGCCGATGCTGCCCTCCACCACCAGGAAGGGGCAGGTCACCGGGGAGAATCCGGGGCCCTCGGCGGTGATGGTGCGCGGGCCGGTCTCGTCCTTGGGGAGGATGAGCAGCTGGCCGGCGAAGGTCCCGTCGCCCTTCGGGCGGGTGGGCGCGGCGGCGGCGGTGATGCCGGGTTTCCAGGTGAACCGGACCGGCGCGCCGGGCGGGAAGTCCACGCCGCGCACCGAGGTCACGAAGCCGGGCTTGCCGATCGGCGGCACCGCGACGATGCGGGGCTGGAGGATGCGCAGCGGGGTGCTCGCCCGGTGCGGTCCCGGGGTGGCATCGGTGCCGGTGGTGGCGAGTTCCGCGGTGATGGTGGTGTCCAGCGCCGCCACGGGCGAGAGCACCACCCGGACCACCGCGCTGCGGCCCGGGGCCAGGTCGCTCACCGTGCAGGTGCCGTTCCGGCAGCCGGGGGGCAGGGCCTCGGTGGGCACTCCGGCGGGCAGGCCGAGGGTCAGGCGCAGGCCGGTGGCGAGGGCCTGGCCGGTGTTGCGCACCGTGTAGCTGACGGTCACGTGGCCGCCGACGTAGCCGGGGTTCGGCTGGGCGTCGACCGCGACCGCGGGGCCGGCCTGGGGCGGCGGGGCGGGCGCCGGGGGCGGCGGCGGTACGGGGGTGGAGGTCGGCGTGGGTGTCGGGCTGGGCGCGGCGGTCGGGCTGGGCGTGGGTGTCGGGCTCGGACTCGGGCTCGGCGAGGCGGTCGGCGACGGGGTGGGGGTCGGCGACGGGGTCGGCGGTTCCAGCACCGGGAGGAAGGTCCGGGCGAAGTCGTCGTCGGGGTTCGGGTCGACGACCGTCCCGGTGACGCTCCAGCCGAAGTCCGGGACGCCGGGCCGGGTGCCGGTCAGGGTGGCCTTGATCCGGACCACCTGGCGCGGGTTCAGGGTGCCGAGTTCGCAGCGCAGCGCGGCGGCGTCGCACGATCCGGTCGGGGTGGTCAGCTTGTCGAGCCGGGCGCCGGTCGGCACCGAGACGGTGAGGGCGGTGCCGGGCGAGGGCGCGGGGCCCTTGTTGGTGACGGTGACGGTCACCTCGGTGCTGCCGTCGACGGGGACGGCCGGGGTCCGCTCGGGCACGCTGACCGCCAGGTCGACGGACTGCTGGACGGCCGGCTCCTTCTGGCGCCCCGGCAGCCGCCAGTCCAGCTCGGTGAGCTGGGCGGTCGCGAAGTCGTAGACCTTGAGCCCCTCCGGTGCGCTCGGCGGCGCGGCGCGGCGGGAGGTCAGCACCAGCTGGGCGCTGTTCGCCGTCCAGGCGACGTCCCGGGGCTGGAAGGGCCCGGTGGTGGGGCGGTCGGGCAGCGGCCGGGTGCAGGCACCCTGGCCGAGCCCGGTGGGCACGACCACCGTGCAGCCCTCGCCGGTCGGCGTGGTGACCACCACGCCGTCCTGCTGGTTGTTCCCGCCGTCACCGGCCTTGCGGTTGAAGGCGATGCGGCGGCCGTCGGGGGCGAAGGCGGGGCTGTCGTCGATGACGTTGCAGCTGCCCGGGCAGGCCGTCCGGCTGAGGTCGGTCTGCCGGGTGAGGTCGTCGGCGGCGACGGTCCAGACGTGCAGGTTGCCGGCGTTCTCGTTGACCACCGCCGTCCGGGAGAAGGCGATCAGCTTGCCGTCGGGGGACCAGAACGGCTGGCCGTCGGAGGCGCCGCGCTGGCCGGCCGGCGGCTGGACGGTGCCGACGATCCGCCCCGTGGCCATCTCGGCGATCAGGACCCGCCCGGGCCGGGCCGGCTGCTCGCCGGCGGCCGGGACGCTGCGGCTGAACACGATCAGCCTGCCGTCCGGGGAGATCGACGGGTCGGTGTCCCGGTCGTTCGGGCCGCGCCCGGCGAGGTTCATCGGCTGCGGGTTCGCCCCGTCGGCGTCGGCGAGCCAGATCCGCTGGATCCGTCCGGCGGGGCCGTCCTCGTAGCGGGTCACCACGATCTGCCGCCCGTCGGGCGTGTAGGTCTGGCGCTCGAACCACGGGTCGAAGCCGGGGCGGGGGTGGAAGAGCGGGTCGGCGCCGGGGTCGGTGCTGGTGTTGCTGCCGGCGGCCGGGTCCTCCCGGAGCACGCTGATGCCGAGGTCGCGCGGGTCGCCCCCGTCGGGGCGGACGTCCTGGACGTCGGCGACGTTGGCGCCGGCGGCGCTGGTCTGCTCGACGACGGGGCCGCCCTCGTTCTGGGTTCCCAGCCAGGTCGGTGCGGCGATCAGCCGGTTGGCGCGGTAGAGCAGTCGGGGCGCGTCGCAGTTGCAGGTGAGCGCGCGGTAGAGGTTCACCACCGGCGGCTGGGACGGGTCGGGCTGCGGGCTCGGATTGTTCGGGTCGAGCAGGTCGGCGCTGAGGAAGAGCACACCGGTGCCGTCGGCCATCCAGGCGGCGGAGCCGGTCTTCCAGGTGGAGCCGGTGCCGGGGAAGAAGGCCTTGTCGCCGCCCGTGGGCGAGGTGAGCATCAGGGTCCGGCCCTGGGCGCCCTGGTCCCAGGTGTAGACGATCTCGTTGCGGTGGGCGTCGTCGTTCAGCGGGTTCCAGGTCGGGTCGACCGCGTCCCCGCTGGTCACGTTGGTGACCTTGACCGGGGCGCCGCCCTCGAACGGCCGCAGGTAGATCTGCCGGTGCTCCGGTTCGCCGGTGCAGGAGTACGCGATCCACTTACCGTCGGGCGAGACCGTCGGGTGGGTCTCGTCGGCCGCGCCGTCGGTGATCCGGCGCAGCCCGCTGCCGTCCCGGCCGACCGCCCACAGGACCTTCTGGGGACTGCCGCCTCCGGCGCGGGGCTCCAGCGACTCGAAGACGACGCCCTTGCCGTCCGGGGCCAGCGCGGGGTGGGCGGTGTCCATGCCGGTGGTGAGCCGGCGCACCGCGCCGGACGCGTCGCGCAGGTACACCTGGGGCAGCGGGCCGTCCCGCAGGCTGGTGAAGACCAGTTCGTCGCCGCGGGCCGACGGGTCCTGGTCGAAGTGGACCGGGCCGGGCCCGAACAGCGGGGTACTGGACTCCGCGCCGGTCACCTTGCCGAGGCCGCGGTGGTTGGTGCCGGCGAAGACGATCCGCCCGGCCGCCGGGTCGACCGCGGCCACCGGGGCGGCGGCGACCTTCCCGCCGGGGGCGGCGCCGGCCAGGGTCACCAGGGCCGCCGCGAGCGCGAGCAGCACCGCGACGGCGGCCCTGGCCGGCCGCCGGACGGAGCGGGGGGTGGCGGTGGCGCCGATCACGCTCGACCTCACAGGTTGCAGGGGCGGTCTGCCCGCAGTCTCCCCGCCGTCGACGCGCCGCGGGAGAGCCCGGGCACCCTCGGCGGGGGAAACAACCGGTGTCCCCGAAGGGCAGCCCGCCCGCACCTCGCGTGAGAAGTCGGCCCGGCCGACTTCCCGTGCGCCCCTCCGCCGCAGCTCAGTCGAACCGGATGTGCCGGACCCCTGTCCAGGCCCGGCGGACGCGCCCCCGGAGAACGCCCTCGGTGTTCGGAGCGAGCGTCAGCCCCGAAGCGGCGGCGATGCGGTCGGCCACCTGGGCGACCGTCAGCCGGTCGGTCCACACGTGCTCGGCGAACTCCTCCTCGCGCAAACGCTCCAGACACAGGTCCAGCTTCGACACGGCGAAGCTCTCCCGGCGCAGCGGGGCGTCCTTCCCGGCCACGAACCGCACCACGTGCCCGAAACCGCGCTCACGCAGCCGTCGCAGCACCGTGGCGCGCTCGGCCAGCAAGGTGAAGTGGCGGACGTCATGGCCGCGTTCCCGCAGCCGACCGACGGTCTCCCGGAAGTACACCGGCTCCACGACCGTCATCGGCGCGATCACCACACCGTTCTGATCGGTGAGAACGCGGTCCAGCACGTCGACGACACCTTGCCGCCAGGCGGGAAGGTCCTGGAAGTCCCCGCGCAGCGACGGCGGCATCATCCGGTGCAGGCCGAAACCCACGTGCTCGGGGTCGCAGATGACACTGCTGGGAAGGCGCCACCGGATCTCGTGCGCGGTCTGAGTCTTGCCGGCGCCGAACGGGCCGTTGATCCACAGGAGCATACGGAGACCCTAGCTCCGCCCTGCAACGCTCGGCCCGGGAGAGCCGGCCCGTGGTCAGTAGCTGTAGTGGGGCCAATGCGGATCGTCCCAGCGGTCGGGCCCGGTGAGGCCGATCAGCCTCAGACGGTGGAGCAGGTCCTCCGGTGCGTTGTGCGCCCTCAGCCGGGCGGGGGCGTGGCGGGTGAGCCAGGCGGTGAGCACGGCCACCATGGCGTCCTTGTCGTGCCAGGTGCTCCAGGGGAGCTGGTCGACGAGCAGGTCGTAGTCCCACGCGTCGACGGCCTCCGCGAGGTTCCGGTCGGCCGCCGGATGCTCCAGCGCCTCCCAGACGTCGAGCCAGGGGCTCAGTTCACCGGACGCCTCGACGCACAGGACGAGGGTCCCGTGCACGTTCGCGAGGGGATCGGAGGTGACGAGGCTGTAGGCCCAGAACGCGTGCAGGAACTCCCGCACGGCCGCGGCCTGCTCCCGGGGCCACTCCTGCCAGCGCCCGCGGGCGAGCGAGAGACCGATCTCGTCCTGGTACCGGAACGACTCGGACCGGCTGTCGACGACGGCGCACGCGAGCTGAGGCAGGACACGGCGGAGCACCGAGCCGTGGTCGCTCCAGTCGGGGGCCTGCCAGCTCCGCCGGAGGAGGTCGGGATCGAGCCGCACACCCGGCACCTTGAGGAGGGCGAGCTCTTCGGCACTGCCCCAATGGCACTCGCAGTTGTGCTCCTCCGGGCGCGCGGTCGCCCCGCGGAGGACGAGAGCGAGGCCCTCCAGGGCCGCGTCGAGGCGCAGCTCCGCACGTCGGACGTACACGTCGGTCATCGGCGTTCACCTTCAGGACTCCGCCGACCTGCCCCCGGCGAAGATCACTACGCTACCGGTCCGCCGGTCGGCCTGACCAGCCCAGGAATGCCTCCTTCCAGCCCATGCGCCACCTCGTCCGAGTGACTGTGCAGCAAAGTCGGTGCGGTGACCGGTTGTTGACCGTGAGCCCGCTGTAGTCCGCTCGGGCGGCAGGGAGCCGCCGCGGAGGCATCACCACCTGCTACGAGAAGACCGCAACCATCCACATGGCCGGGCTCCACATCGCGGGCATCTTCACTCCGGCACCTCAGGATCGCTTGCGGCGGCGTGGACCGACCGGACGAAGACGGGGTCCGCTTCGTCCGAGTCGAATCCCTCAAGAACCTCCAGC
Organism: Kitasatospora sp. NPDC058048; assembly: GCF_042885555.1. Taxonomy (NCBI): domain Bacteria; kingdom Bacillati; phylum Actinomycetota; class Actinomycetes; order Kitasatosporales; family Streptomycetaceae; genus Kitasatospora; species Kitasatospora sp. NPDC058048. Next base: position 219,782 of record NZ_JBHVRT010000001.1, read on the forward strand.
AGCACCAGTACACCCGTACCTCGACAGTGCTCGGAACGACTGGAGACCGCACACTGAGAACCCTCCGAGTGGGGCCACCGGACGCGCGGCCCGGTGGTCCCACTCAACCCTGTCCGGCCGATCTTGCCGGGCAGCGCCCAACGGCCCGCCGGGCGGGTCGCGGCCGGCTTCGGTTCCTCCCTGTGTGGCCCAGGTCAGGCCACAGAACCCAGCCCGAGGAAGTAGTCCATCCTGCGGTCGTTATTCCTGAACAACATGTCATGGGGGTTGCGGTAGGGGTCAACGCCGTCGACCCAGTGCCAGGACGGGTTCGAGTTGCTGTCACGGACCCAACGGGTCATAGCGCTCCAATCGTTCTCCATGTCCATGCCGAACCCGCCCAATGTCGTCTGAGGGACGCCGTTGTTGTCGTAATCCGCGCCGACGGCGAGGATCTGACGGACGCGGTGAGAGATCCAGCCGAAGCGGGATGCCTCCGAGGCGGCGGCGATGACGGTGGTCAGATCGTTACGCACCTGCTCGGTGTTGCTGGTGCTGGCCAGTCGGCCGAGCCGACGGAGGGAACCGGCGATGGTGGGCATGTCCATCCGCAGGTTCCCCCGGGTCGCGCTCGGGTCCAGGCCGTTCCGTCCGCTGTACCGGCCGGTGAAGGCGAACGGCTGGAACTGCGCGAAGTTCCGGGTCCACGGCTGGTTCCGCATGATCCGCTCGGCACTGCGAAGTTCACTGTCCGGGACGTCGCTGAAGGCGTAGTTGCGGCCCTCCGAGCTAATCCCGATCAGGTAGAGGTTGTGCGCCCAGAAGAACAGGGACAGCCGGTGCGGATTCGCCAGGTCCCCACGGTCCTCGACCTCAACCTCGATGAGGCGGTTCGGGGTGTTCGTGGTTCGCTGGATCAGATCGCCCTCCCTGGCCGCGGGCCAGTCCCCGCCGGCGATGGTACGGATTCCGTTGACCATATCCTGGTAGCGCGAACCAGCGAGCTGGCTCACCTCGGTCCAGCCTGTAACGTTCCAGTACACCCGGTTGTATTCGAGGTTCGACACCGCATGGGCTGACTGTGCGGGAGCCAGCCCGAGAACGGATGCAAGGACGGTCGCCAAAACGGCCGCGAGCCTGAATACATTGGATAGCCGCACCCGGTTCCGGTCTATTTGATAACGCACAAAATCTCCTCCCCAGTACGTCGGCTCTCCGTCAGGAACCGACTCTCGCAGTGGACGAAACAAGCCATCCGTAACGACGGAACGGGTCGACCATCCGTCACGGTTCATCAGACCGAACCGGGCAGTTTCGTTTGGATCATCGGGCGGACCATGAGGAAGATGCCCGCGATGTGGAGCCCGGCCATGTGGATGGAGCGGTCTTCTCGTAGCGGGTGGCGATGCCTCGCCACTGCTTGAGGCGGTTGATGCACCGCTCGACGGTGTTCCGCTGCTTGCAGGCCTCGCGGTCGAAGGTGGGTGGCCTGCCTGCGCGGCTGCCGCATCGCAGCCGGCGGGCCCCGCCACCGACCGCCCCGCTTCGGCGTCCGGTCCGGCAGCCGTGGCTCGATCCGCGCCCACTGCGCGTCGGTCAAAGACACATCCAGACCAACGAGCAGGTGATCCAGACGAAGCGGCCCAGCCGTCGAGCGGCTTCAGCCCGTCACCGGAGTACGGAGGCCGCATCGTCGCTCTGGGCCTGGTAAACGGTCACGACAGCGGCGACAGCATCGACTTCGACAGGCCCCGCGATCCTCAGCCAGACCAGTTCGGGCAGACCCTCGGAGCGATCGAGCCGGCCGACCGCCTCGGCGGGCCAGGGCGCCGGCGGCTTCGGCAGGTGCACGAGGGAGATTCCGTCGATGAGGGAGGGACACAGGCCGGGCTCCCATCGGCGGACCGAGTGGAGATCCGACAGCGAGATCACCGCATCGGGCTTCCACGGTCCCTCGCGCAGCCATACGTCCAGCGTGTGGTCCTTGCGGTCCTCGTTGGACTCGTCCAGGGAGATGCGCTCGATGAAGTAGCCGACGCAGGATTCCAGCGTCCGCGCCGCATTCGCGCACCGGTTCTTGAAGGCGTCGGTTGCCCCATGTTCGTCGACCACGGCACGAGACTACGGTGAGCGGAACGGTCCGTCGCCGACACCGAGCGCTCCGGCGGGCGTTCGTCGTCAGGTCGAAGCGCTCGCGTCGCTCACATGCCGCGGTCCGGGCCGTGGACCGGGGTGGGGCGGTCATCGGGTGACATCGGCAACGGTTCGAGCAGTACCGGGCCGGGGTGGGAGAAGTCTGTTGCGCAGGAAGTCGGCGGGGTCGGCTTCCTGCGCATGCCTGCGCCGCCCGGCGGGTCCGGCCGGGCGGCGTGGGCGGGGTGGGGCTTCAGGCCACGGGTTGACGGTCCTCGTTGCGGTCCCGGTCGGGGGCGGGGGTGGGGGTGGGAGCGGGGGTCGCGATGGGGTCCGGGCGGTGGGGCATCCGCAGGACCGCGACCGCGCCGAGTCCGACGACGGCGATGGCGAGGAGCAGGAGGACGGGAAGGACGAGGTCGATCAGGAGTCGCACGGGGCCTCGGCCTTGTCGTAGTGGCGGAGGATCGCGAGGAGGTTGAGGACGGTGCTGGCCGGAGCGGCGCCGAAGCGGACCAGGACGCGGCCGTCGACCACCCGGTCCGTGGCCAGCGCGGGCCAGATCAGACCGAACTTGCGACCGCGGGAGTGGAGTTCGTCGAGCAACGAGGCGACCTCGGGCTCGGTGTAGGTGCGCATGATCGCGTCGGCCGGCCCGGTCGGGCGGCGGTGGTCGGCGGTCACGCGGCGGCGTCCAGCTCGAACCAGCAGGACTTCCCGGACTTCCGGGGCTCCGTACCGAACCGGTCGGTGAGGGAGCGGACGAGGCGCAGGCCCCGGCCGGAGACCGCGAGGAGGTCGGAACCGTCGTGCCGGATCGGGACGGCGGGGCTCCCATCGCTGACGGAGACCCGCAGCACGTGGTCGAGCACCGCGATGACGACGAGCGGCGCCGCGCTGCCGCCGTGGCGCCAGGCATTGACGAACAGTTCGAGCAGCGCGAGTTCGGCATCGGCGACCAGGTCGGGCTTCCACCCGGCGCGCGCCGTGGCCTCGCGCAACTCCTCGCGCGCGGCCGACCAGTCAGGGGGGATTTCGTGGGGGAACACGATGAAACCTCCGCGGGGCTTCAGATATGACCATCAATCGATCAGACGCGCGATCGAAGCGATGGAATGACGGAAAAACGCAGCCGCATCACAACCGTAGTCACGCAGAGCATGCGGCCAGCTACACTCAGCATGACGTGAGGGCCATCACACATGCAAGCTGGCTCAACTAATCTGCAAAATCTCATATCGAACCCGAATTCGGTGCCACTCTCTGCCAGTTGTCGGTAGCGCCTGTGCAATCAGCAAGGGCAGACTGGTCCACCGAGAGATCAGGAGGGGCATCGCATGGCGGTATCAACCGTTCGCCGTCGTCGGCTGGGCGAGGAGCTGCGAAGGCTCCGCGAGCAAGCGATGATCTCCGCGGACACGGCGGCCGATGCCACCGGCATGAGCCTGGCCAAACTGAACCGGATCGAGAACGCCCGCACGGCGGCCAAGATCGAGGATGTCAACAAGCTCCTCGACCACTACGGTTGCGACGACGAAGACTTCCGTGCCGGCTTGATCGCCATCACGAAGGACGGCAGCAAGCGCGGCTGGTGGCTGAGCTACCGCGACGTGATCAACGTGTCCGCAACGGACCTGATCATGCTCGAAACCGAGGCTTCCACCTTCAAGACCTACGAACCCGCCTTCATTCCAGGACTCTTCCAAACGGCCGAATACGCTCGACTGGTCATCGGCCGACTCCGGACCACGAAGACCGGCACAGTCGACGACCTGGTACAGGTCCGCATGGCACGGCAGTCCATCCTGACCCGCCCGAATCCCGTCGAGGTCTGGGCTGTCATCCATGAAACCGCGCTCCGGGCCATCGCGAATCGCCCCGACATCATGGGCCCGCAACTCGACAAGCTGCTGACGTTAAGCCGGTTGGCGAACGTGAACATTCAGGTGATGCCAGTAGGTGCGGCGATCCACCCGGGCATGAGCGGCCCGTTCGCATTGCTCGGATTCCCTCAGCGGAAGGACCTCGACGTCGTCTTCGTCGAAGGCATGCTCGCCGGATTCTGGATCGAGGACCCGACCGATGTCGAGTTGTACCGGGCGAAGTTCCAGGAGATCACGGCAGAAGCCCTGTCCGTCGACTCCTCGCTCGAGTTCATCACCGCACAGAGAGAACTGATCAAGTGACCCACTATCCCGACGCCGAGGCGACCGGCTTCGCCTTCCGGAAGTCGAGTTACAGCGGCGGCAACGAGAACTGTGTCGAATACGCACTCCTCCCCGAGGCGGTCGCAGTCCGAGACAGCAAGGACCCTTCCGGGCCCGCGCTGGCCTTCGACGGCGCGGCCCACTCTTCCTTCCTCGCCGCCGTCGCCGGCGGGGAGTTCGACTTCGGGCTCCTCTGAGCACTCCCCCGCTCCACGTGGTGGGGGGGCCCCCCCCGGCGCGGGCCCCCCCCCCAGCCCCCCCGGCCCCACCCCAATGAACCCCCCCCCGGAGAACTCAGACGTGACAAACAAAAAGACAAAAAATA